>JAJRZB010000547.1 GCA_024275455.1 Bacteroidota bacterium
CAAAGGTTTTTTAATCGTTCTTTTAACTTAGCTTCTTGTCCGTTTTCACTGGGAAAATAATATTGATTACCTTTTAAACTTTCCGGAAAATAGTTTTCTTCAACAAAGTTATTATCAAAATCGTGAGCATATTTATAGTTTTTACCATAGTCCAAATTTTTCATTAATTTAGTAGGTGCATTTCTCAAATGAAGCGGTACCGATTCTTGTTTTCCTTTTCTTACATCAGAAAAAGCTTTTTCAATTGCTATATATGAAGCATTACTTTTAGGCTGAGAAGCCAAATATGTTGCACACTGCGCTAAAATAATTCGGGCTTCAGGCATACCAATTTTTTCTACAGATCTGAAAGTTGCTTCTGCCAGTACTAAAGCATTTGGAGAAGCATTACCGATATCTTCCGAAGCCAATATTAGCATTCTCCTTGCTATAAACTTAGGATCTTCACCGCCCTCTAACATTCTTGCCATCCAATACAGAGCTGCATCCGGGTCACTGCCTCTTAAACTTTTAATAAATGCCGAAATAATATTATAATGTTCTTCGCCGTTTTTATCGTAATTAACATTTTTTTGCTGAAGGATATTATCAATTACTTTTTTAGTAATTTCTATTTTTTCTTTATCTTTTTCTTGAAACACAGCCGATTCTAAAATATTCAGTAAAGTTCTGGCATCTCCTCCGCTAACAAAAATTAAATAGTTCTTTTCTATTTTAGCAATATCAAATTTCTTTAAATATTCATCATTCCTAATTGCAAAATCAATAATATTTTCAAGGTCATTCTTTGTTAACTCTTCTAACACATAAATTCTTGCTCTGGAACGGAGAGCGGGAATAACTTCGAATGATGGATTTTCTGTTGTGGCTCCTATTAGAATTATTAAGCCTGATTCTACTGCGGAAAGAAGAGCATCTTGCTGAGATTTGTTGAACCGGTGAATTTCATCTATGAAAAGAATTGTTCTTTTCTTAAAACTTTCTCTGTTAATTTTCGCTGTTTCTATTATTGCCCTTACCTCTTTTACACCCGCAGAAACAGCATTAAGTTGATAAAAATCAGAATTAGTTGATTCTGAAATTATTCTGGCAAGAGTGGTTTTTCCTGTTCCCGGAGGGCCCCAAAGAATAAATGAACTTACTGTATCGTTCTCAACCATTTGCCTAATTGGTTTCCCAACGTCTACTAATTTTTTCTGTCCTTGGAATTCCTCCAATGTTTTGGGTCTAATTCGTTCGGCTAGTGGTATTTGAGGTGTTGTTTTATTCAAAGGAGAAACTCAGGATTGATGATTGTAGATTGTTAATTCATTTTTAATTTGTGTCTTTTTTATCATAAAATTTGAATGCTTTTTCATTCTTTTTTTTCATATGAAATTTTTCACGCGCAACTTTTTCTAATTCCGAGTCATTATTTTTTAACGACTCAATATTTTTATCCAATTCTTTTATTTCCACTTTTGATTTTTCTATTTTTCTCTCAATTGCATTAATCTCACTTTTAAGTTCAAAATACTTAAGCAATCCATATTTATTAAAGAAAAGAAACAACACCAAAAAAATTAAAATCAGAAAATAAATCCAAGTTAATAAACGATCTTTTGTAAATTTGTTTTTTTTCATAAAGCAGAATCAATTATCATTTCAACTAATTCTTCAAATTCAATACCTACAGCTTTAGCCATTTTAGGTACAAGACTATGCGATGTCATTCCCGGTAATGTATTAACCTCTAAACAATAAGGTGTTCCGTCTTCACTAACTCTAAAATCAACTCTTCCGTAATCTTTACACCCTAAAGAATCAAAAGCAAGTTTTGTTTGTTTAGATAATTCCTCTAGCACACTTATATCAAATTTTGCCGGAACAATATATTCACTCATTCCATCTGTATATTTACATTCATAATCATACAATTCATGCTTTGGAATTATTTCTAAAACCGGTAGAATTTTATTGTTAATAATTCCAATAGCTACTTCTCTACCCGAGATAAATCTTTCTATTAGGATTGATTTGGAAAATTGTGCAGCAAGTTTTATCCCCTCTTCCAAATCGTTAACCGAGCTACACTTTGTTAATCCGATTGTAGAGCCTTGATCGTTAGGTTTTATTATACAAGGATATTTAATAGTTTCAAAAATTTGACTGTTTAATTTATTAATATCATAATTCCTATTAACTTCAATCCATTCCGGTGTTTTAATTCCGAAGTGAGTAAACATTATTTTAGAACGGATTTTATCCATTGCGAGTGAGCTAGCTAAAACTCCGGAGCCGGTATATTTAATTCCTTTTAATTCCAGTAAAGATTGAATCGCCCCGTCTTCCCCCCATTTACCATGTAAAGCAATTACAACCAAATCGATATTATCAAACAAATTTGAATTTATTGCTTTAATATAATTTTGATTCAGTAAAACCCCACAATCACAATCGGAAAAATAATCATCTGTTTTTTCAGGTTGATTAATTCCATAAGCCGGGTCAATTAATTTAACGTTATAACCTAAATTGGTTACTGCTTTATATATTGCTTTTCCGGAAGATTTAGAAACAGCTCTTTCGGGAGATGTACCGCCTAATATTACGGCTATATTTATTTCACTTTTATTCATTTCAATATTTTTATGAGGATTTAACTAAATCATTAATTACAGGGATTGCTTTTACAACTTCTCCATAAGCTCCATGTTAACTAAGCCATCATAACCGGTTATTAAAGGCTGCTTATTATTTAGAATTGATAGTTGAATTGATTTTAGAGCATATGTTTGTTTATCGGCTCTTTTAATAAACGCTTTTTTAGCTTCACCAATTAAATCAATTGATAATTTTCCCGGTTTCTTTTTATTACCAATAATATTTTCAATACTTAACGTACCGTGCGAGCCGACAATATCTATTCGATTAAAAGCTTTTTTAGAATTGAAAGATACATTTAAACTTCCGTAACCGCTTGTTTTATATTTAACAACCGCAGTAGCAAAATCATCAACTTCACTTTTATAAATAACATTATCAATAAAACCTTTGATATCTATAATTTCACCTCCAAAAAATCTTAGAACATCAATCATGTGAGTTCCTAAATCTCTAAGAGCACCTCCACCGCTTTTGGAAATATCAAATCTAAAATTATCATTTGGTTCAAAATCGATATTAAATGATGTCGCGATTGATACTATTGAACCGATTAACGATTTATCAATAATTTCTTTAGCCTTTACCGAAAGCGGATGATAACGATGAACATAGTTAACCGTAAGAAAAACATTGTTTTCACGGCAGACTTCCACCATTTCTCTGGCCTGTTCACTTGTAAGTGCCAAAGGTTTTTCACACAAAATGTGTTTGCCTGCTTTTGCTGCTTCAATAACTTGCCAATGATGATTATGATTTGCACTTCCTACATAAAGAACATCAAAATCAAAATTTAAAAACTTACTGAAATCATTAGAATAGTTTGGAGCAATAAACTTATTGGAAATTTCTTTAGCTATTTCCAATGAAGAACTATAGACTGATGTTAAAACACTTTTCTTTAAATGAAGTAATGTTGGAATAAATGTGTTTTCTGAAAATCTGCCTAACCCGGCCACACCCCACTTTAGTTTTTTTCCTCTTTTGGGCACCGGTAATCTAACTCCTTTTTTAATCTTCATATTTATTTATCTGTCTAATTTTTTCATTAATGTTTTAATAGGACTAGTATTCTGCATAACATAAAAATGTATTGCCGGTACATTTGCTTCCAGAAGCTCTTCTACTTGTTTTGTAGCCCATTCAATACCAATTTCGCAAACATGTTCATCTTTAGCTGCCAATATTTCATCTGCCAACTGAGGCGGAATATCCACATAAAAATTTGAAGGTAAAGTTTTAAGCTGATTTTTGCTCGTTATTAATTTTAGCCCGGGAATAATCGGGACCTCAATTCCATTAGCTTTACATAAATCAACATAATTAAAATAAGCTTTATTATCATAAAACATTTGAGTTACAATATATTCAGCACCGGCTATTATTTTTTCCTTAGTGAAATTTATGTCGGTTTGAAGATTCGGTGCTTCAAAATGTTTTTCGGGGTATCCGCCAATTCCAATTCCGAAATTTGTCGAATCGGCATCCAATAATGTATCTTCTAAATATATACCTTTATTCATATCTGCAATTTGTTTTACCAAATCAACTGCAAAGGGATTGATACTTCTGCCGAACTTAGTTGGTTTCTTAAAACCGCTTTCGTCACCTCTTATAGCTAATACATTGTCAATTCCCAAGTAATGAAGCTCAATTAAAAAATCTTCGGTTTCTTCTTTTGTAAAACCCTGGCATATAACATGAGGAACAGCATCGATATTATATTTGTTTTGAATAAGTGCACAAATGCCCAAAGTACCGGGTCTTTTTCTTTTAATTTTCATTCTATAATCACCGGAAGCAGTTTCTTCATATATTACTTCCGCTGCATGACTTGTAATATCAATAAACGGAGGATTGTATTTTACCAAGTCTTCCAAAGCTTGTAAAAGATTTTTAAAATTTCCACCCCGTTTTGGAGGAATAATTTCAAAACTGATTACTGTTTCATTCGCTTTTTCTAAATGTTCAATTACTTTCATATTTACCTAAATTAACATTGCAAAATTACATTTTTTTCAATTGTTATTTTGTTGGAATTAACTCCATTAGTTCATAATCGGAATTTTTAATATACTCAGAGTTAATATTAATTTTTAGATATTTACCATCCAGCCACATTTGAGTCATATCATCGTAGTGATCACTAAAAAAATTACCTGCCTGTCCTGTCGGTAAGATCATATTAATTATATCGGGATTATCAAAATCATAAATATACCTCATTGAAGGTCCTAATTTATTTAAGTAAGGTTTGTTCAGAGAGTATTCAGTATTAAAAACCGTTGTTCCATCTCCGCCAATTTTAAATGGGCCAATATCAAAAAGTTTATCTAACAATTCTGAAGCTCCATGGAAAAAATGTTTAAATAAAACTTTGTGTAATTTCCCCCACTGCCAATAATCAATTTTTTTATTATAATTTTCTTCTAGATATTTAATTGCATCTATTAAACTTTTTCTGATGATAAAATCTCTATCTTCTATTTCTTCCGTTGTAACATTATCAAACCAAGCGGATTTATTTTCTCTTAAAAGTTTAGGAACAACTCTATACGGAACATTTGCCACAAAAATATATTCATGAAATAGATTTTCTCCCATTTCATCTTCAAAAATATTTTTTAATAAATAATTATAAAAAACAGAATATATAGCCGGAACTTGACTTGAGGCATCAAAAACATAATCCCATTGCTCCAAAATTTGAAGGGCAGTTTTTAAATTTTCATTATTGATATCATAATTATTAAAAGCATCCAAAATATAAGGAACAATTCTTTTCGCATAGTGAGAATAGAAATCATTTTGATATTTTTCAAAATCATCAACACTATGAACTTCTTTACTTTCTAAAAGTTCTGTTATCCTCTTAATTCTTGAAGTCGGTTCCCAAATATTTGATATATGATATTTATAGTTTTTTAATGTTTTATTATTTGCTGAAGCGATAAAACCTTGTGTCGGATTAAATAATCTGGGGTTTTCTTTAAATGTAACAAAACCTTTCCAATCACTTTCGCTTTTAGTTCCATCAAAAACAAAAGAGGGGCTATTATTTTTTCTTATAGGCAATCGAACACCGGCTACATAGCCAATATTTCCTTTATCATCTGCATAAACAAAATTCTGCCCCGGAGAGACAAAATAACTTACACCATCATTAAATTCTTTCCAGTTCTTTGCGTGATTTATTTTATAAAAAGCCAACATTTCATTTGTGTAGCTTAAAGCAGTCCATCTCATACTAACATCTGCTTTATTTTGCTGCTCGTTCGGATATAATTTATTGTAATTGTGAATACCAGAAATTATTGGTCCGCGATGGTTTGTTTTAATTGTAAAAACCACATCCCCGGAATCTTTAACCGAAATTGTATCGGTAAAAACATTTAATGACAACCATTTATTATCCAATAAATAATGAGTTTTAGAACTATCTAATTTTTCAACATAAAAATCAGCATCATCGGCCATTACATTTGTTAATACCCACGAAACATTTTTGTTTTTACCAATCACAATACCAGGTACACCCGGCAAAGTAAAACCTTCACCTGCAAAACCTGATGAACGTAAAACTGCAAAATACCATTTGCCCGGAGCAGTAAAACTAAGATGAGGATCATTTGCAATAATTGGTTTCCCTGAAGTAGAATGGTTACCGTTTATTACCCAATTATTAGAACCGATGTGTGTGCCCACAGCACCAATAAATTTTCTAAATTCTCTATCAACCTTAATTAACTCCATAGGCAAATTTGCATAGCTGTTAATATTATCCGGAATTATTGTCGGTCCGTTTTCATCAAATTCAGGTAAAACATCCTTAACTTTATCCATTCCTAACTTTTGAATTAAATGGGTGAATGCAATGTCTGTCCACCAGCTAATGTTTAATTCCCAAGCCATTAATTTTGCAATCAGCAAAGAATGTTCAGGTTCCCATTTATAAGGTTGATAACCGAGAATATCAAATTCAATTGTAAATTTATTGCTCAAGGTATTAATAAATTCATTTACACCATCTGCATAAGCCGTTAGTATTAGCTTAGTTTTTTCATCGTACTTTTTATAATTTTCTCGTACCAGTTTATTTAGCCCGATAGTTCTAAATAATTTATCAAACGGAATTGTTTTTTTTCCAAGTACTTCACTTAATCTTCCGTCTCCTGCTCTTCTTGCAAGATCCATCTGAAAAAGTCTTTCTTGCGCATGCAAATATCCTAAAGCAAAATACATATCATGTTCATTTTGAGTATATACATATGGTATTCCATAGTTATCTCTATAAACTTGAACAGTTTCCTTAATATTTCCGGTATTTATATTACCGGAATATTCCGGTAATGTCTTTACTAACATGTAGTAAGAACCAATGCAACAACTATAATCAACACTAATAAAGTTGCTAAAATTCCAATTGTAACTTTAAGCCAAGGTTTCATTTTTCTTGATAATATTTATTTGTTTAAATTGAATTATAAATTAATAAGTTTTGAGCAAAGTTTTATAAAAATAAAAAAGGTTATTATGTTTTATTTAGAGATTGGTATTGCTGTTTTACTAGTAGTTATTGTTATAATTCAGATTTTGCAATATCTGAAATTAGGTAAAATTGATTTAAGAAAAACTGAAGAGAATATTTCAAAACATTTTGAAAATGTAAAAGATGGTTTGGAAGATAATATTGAAAATGAATTTAAACGCAATCGGGAAGAGACAGCACAAAATTCCAAATTAGTTAGAGAAGAAGTCGGTAATTCGGTTAAACTAATGGGCGATCAACTTTCAAATAGAATTAGGGATATTTCCGAAAGACAAAAGGATCAGTTAGAGATTGTTGAAGAAAGATTAAAAAGTCTTACAAAAACAAATGAAGAAAAATTTGACAAATTACAAGACCAAGTGAGTAAGCAGCTATCCGAAATACAAGAAAAAAATGAAAAAAAGCTTGAAGAAATGCGGGTTACCGTTGATGAAAAACTTCATGCAACCCTTGAAAAACGACTCGGTGAATCATTTAAAATTGTAAGCGATCGTCTAGAGCTTGTGCACAAAGGACTTGGCGAAATGCAGACTCTTGCAACCGGAGTAGGCGACCTTAAAAAAGTACTGACAAATGTTAAAGACAGAGGAACTTGGGGTGAAATTCAACTTGGTAATTTACTTGAACAAATTTTAACTAAAGAGCAATACTCCAAAAATGTAAAAACTAAAAAAGGAAGTAACGCCTTAGTTGAGTTTGCAATTAAACTACCGGGTAAAAATGAAACAAAAGATGATATTGTTTGGTTACCGATCGATGCAAAATTTCCGCTTGAAGATTATCAAAGACTAATGGATGCAAGGGAAAAAGCCGACTTGGCATTAATTGAAGAAAGCATAAAAAAATTAGAACGAAGCATTAAAGATGCGGCAAAAGATATTTCAACTAAATATTTAGATCCACCAAATACTACAGATTTTGCATTTATGTTTTTACCGATTGAAAGTCTTTATGCTGAAGTTCTCAGCATTCCGGGATTATTTGATACAGTTCAAAGAGAATATAAAGTTACAATTGCAGGACCAGCAAATTTTGTTGCCGTATTAAACAGTTTACAAATGGGTTTTAAAACTTTAGTAATTGAAAAACGTTCAAGCGAGGTTTGGAAGTTGCTGAGTGTTGTAAAAACCGAGTTTTCCAAGTTTGGTGATCTTTTGGATAATACTCAGAAGAAACTTGAACAAGCAAGTAATTCAATTGGAGTTGCTTCTCGCAAAACAAGAACCATTGAAAGAAAACTAAGGGATGTTCACGAACTACCGTTGGATGAGAAACAGATGGATTTATTGGATGAATGATTTTTTCTGCTTAAAATAGTATAATTTTCTATTGTTGAATTAAGGAAACTTATTACATAAACAAATATGTTATAACAAATTACTTCTGCTCTACATAACAAAGCGTATTAAGTTTATTTAAATTATCTCCATGACCAATTGCAATAAGTTTATCTCCGGCTTCTATTTTGGCAGAGGATTGCTGATTATACACAAAATTACCCCCGGATTTATCAATAGCAATAATAATAATGTTAAGTTCGCTTCTAATTGGAGATTCTGCTAATGATAATCCAACAAGTTGAGACCCTTTACATACTTCAATTTCTTCCAAACTAATCTGTACATCTCTCCTTTTTGCAACTCCTTCAATAAAATCAGTTACTCCGGGTCTTAATAATAACTGCACCATTCTATTCCCACCTAACTCATAAGGTTTAACTACTCTATCTGCACCGGCTTTTTTCAACTTACCTTCGGTTCCTTCATCAATTGCCCTGGCAACAATAAACAATTTACTATTTAACTCCCTTGCCGAAAGAGCTGTAAAAACATTCTCTGCATCAGTACTTAAAACAGCAACTAATCCTTTTGCTCTTTTTACACCGGCTTTTATCAAGGCATCATCATCTGTTGCATCAGCATCAACAAATAAATAACCCAGTTCAATTAATTTGGCAACATTGTTCGGTTCATTTTCAATTACTACAAAATTTAAATTATTTTCTAGTAAGTGCTCTGCAATTTGACTTCCCATTCTGCCAAAACCGCAGACTATATAGTGTTGAGAAATAAGTTCTAATTTCTTCGCCATTCTTCTTCTCCTAAGAATTTGTGACTCAACTAACAACTGAACTCCTCTACCGCCGGTATAAGCAATTGATAGTACACCTGTAATTATTAAAAAAACCGTTAATACCATACCCGCAGTAGATAATGGTCTTACTTCTTTAAAACCAGTAGTAGAAATTGTAATTACAGTCATATAAAAAGAATCGAGAAAAGTCCAATCTTCAAGAATCATATAACCAAATGTTCCTGTAAGAATTACAATAAAGATAATTCCAAGTCCAATTTCTAATTTTTTGAATACGTTTTGTTTCATTTGTATAGAGAATAATTTTATTTATTTCAAATATATCTATTTTTAGAACTAATATGCTTCTATAAGGGTTAATAAAATACTGTTTACCGAAAAATTATGTTTGTTCACCGATAACTGTTTCCATTTTTATACTCTTTAATTTACATTGGAATCAAAATTATGAATCGTTTTGGAGAAAATTATGGATAACAATAGTTCGAATATGAGTACAAGAGTTATTACCGGTCTTATTTTAATTGTATTGGGTGGTTTATTTCTTCTCGATAATTACGGAATAATCCACTTCAGTTTACCCGATTTTTTATGGCATTGGGAATATATTTTAATTGGTTTGGGAACCCTATTTATTGTTACATCACAAAACAAAACCGCGGGAATAATATTAATTGTGATAGGTTTATTTAATCTATTCCCGGAATTTTGGCCTTTATTATTAGTGGCTTTAGGTGTGTATATTATACTTAAAAGAAATGGTTCCCGTCATAAAAATTTTAACGTAAATCTTAACTTAAATGGCGATGAAGAAAAAACTGATTCTAATTCAATTAACATCTTAGATGATGTTTCAATTTTTGGTGGCGGGACAAAACACTTTACTACCAATAATTTTACGGGGGGAAGATTAACAGCAATTTTCGGAGGTTCTGAGCTTCATTTAGAAAATTGTCAGCTTGCCCAAGGAGAAAACGTATTGGATTTATTCACCATGTTTGGCGGATATACAATTTACGTACCTCAAGATTGGAATGTTATAATTGATGTTGTTCCAATATTCGGCGGTTTTTCTGATAAACGTATTAAAGATCCGAATAGAGTTTATGAAGAAGGAAAAGTTTTGATAATAAAAGGAATGGTATTATTCGGCGGCGGAGAAATTAAGTTCTAATTTACCTTTTCACTTTACAGTTTGTTGAAATTAAATGCGAGGATAGAAGTGAGTAATAAAAATAATTCAAACGGCAGAACAATAATTGGTGTAATACTAATTGTTTTAGGCGGATTATTATTCTTAAGAAATTTTAACTTTTTTGTTTGGCACATAAATATTTTCTCTTGGCCTGTTATACTTTTAGCAATGGGAGTTATAATTCTTGCTAAAAACAAACATTCCGGTGGCGGTTTAACACTTGTTATTATTGGGATTCTCGGTTTAATCTCTAAATATTCATCACTCTCTTTTCGTCATCTAATAAGTGAATATTGGCCGTTCCTTATTATTGTTTTTGGTATTTATCTTATTTTTAAAAGAAGCTCTAATTCCGGATTAAAGACAACTGAAATAATTGATCAGGATGATTATTATCTTGACAGTTTTTCTCTACTACAATAAAAAATGTTAAAAGTTAAAACTAAAACTTTTTTAGGCGGAAAAGTTACTTCACTGCTTAGTGGTTTTAAAATTGATTTAACCGAAGCTGAATATAACAACAACATCACTCTTGATATTGTAACAATTTTAGGCGGAACTGAAATTTTTGTTCCTTCCGGGAAAAAAATAATTTTTAATGCCACTACCATTTTCGGTGGATTTGAAGATAACCGTTCCAAACATTTTGCTACTGATTTTGAAAGCGAAAATGTCCTTGTAATAAAAGGAATAATTTTATTCGGCGGTGTTGAAATAAAAAGTTAATAATTTAAAGTATTTATATCGGCAATAAGAATGATAAATCCATTTGTAAGAAACACAAAAAGTTTTTAAATCTATTTAATAAGCTGGGTATTTATTTCATTACTTCACACTAGTATTTTGTATTATGTTATCAAATTACCTTTTACACAAGCTTTTACAGATAGTTTAGTATTTAATATTATTTTTCTTTCGCTCGGGTTAAGTTTTTGGTATTCAACAAAGTTTATTTCTTTCGAAATTTATTCCACTCTAAAAGTTGTATCGAATCATATAACTGCTGCATTTTTCACATCGGGAATTTGGATATTTCTCGGTTATTGGTTAATGAGTAAAATATTCTCAAATGATCAAGAATACTTAAACTTTTTACTTTCATCGTTAGTGTGGCGGTTTTTTATAGGGATGTTATTTTATATAATTATTGTTTCAATAATATATGTAATAATTTATTACAGTAACTTTCAAGAAAAAGTTTTAAAAGAAGCCGAACTGAAATCATTGGTTAAAGAAGCAGAGTTAAAAAGTTTAAAATACCAGATCAATCCCCATTTTATTTTCAACTCACTTAATTCAATTAGTGCTTTAACAATCAGTGAGCCGGAACTGGCAAGAGAAATGACAATTAAACTTTCTAATTTCTTACGTAAAACATTAAACACAAACGAAAAACAAAAAAGTAAATTAATTGATGAATTAAACAGTGCAAAATTATATTTAGATATTGAAAAGATTAGATTCGGTGATAAATTTTCTTACACGGAATCAATTGGTGAAGGCTGTACAAATTTAGAAATTCCAAGCATGTTATTTCAACCTATATTTGAAAATGCAATTAAACACGGTGTATACGAAAGCATTGAGCCTGTAACAATTAGTTTAAAGTGTGAAGAAAAAGATGAATATGTTAAAATAACAATTGAAAATAATTATGATGAAGAATCTGTGCCGCATAAAGGAGAAGGAATAGGATTGAGCAATATACAAAGTCGTTTAAGAAAAATGTATAATCAAGATAACCTTTTGAAGTTCTCAAAAAAAGATGGAATATTTAAAGTAACTATTTTTATCCCTTTGGAAGAATAAAAACCCAACTTCTTAA
>JAJRZB010000548.1 GCA_024275455.1 Bacteroidota bacterium
AGTTTGGATATTTTGGGGAATGTAATTCCTTTTATTTCCGGCGAAGAAGAAAAAATGAAAACCGAACCTTTGAAAATTCTCGGTTCTTTGAAAGATAATAAAATAGAACACGCCGATTTTACAATTTCAGCACAGTGTAACAGAGTTCCGGTAATAGACGGGCATTTGGAAACAGTGCAAATCAAGTTTAAAAATAAACCAACAAAAAATGAAATAATTGAAGTATGGAAAAACTTTAAATCATTACCGCAAGAACTCGAACTGCCTTCAGCACCAAAACAACCAATTCATTACTTTGAGGAAGATCACCTTCCGCAACCAAGGTTAAACAGTAATTTGGAAAATGGTATGGCTGCATCTGTAGGTCGTTTGCGTGAAGATGAAATATTTGATTACAAGTTTGTTGTTCTTTCTCACAATACAGTTAGAGGAGCAGCCGGCGGAACTTTACTTGCCGCCGAACTTATGAAAGCTCAAAACTATTTAGACGGAATTTTATAGATGAAAAAAAACATTAAAGTTTTTGCTCCTGCAACTATTTCTAATGTCGGCTGTGGATTTGACACAATCGGTTTTGCTATTGATGAACCCGGTGATATTGTATCACTTAAACTTAGAACAGACGGAAAGGTTAGGATTACAACGATTACCGGTGATAAAGGAGTTCTACCAACCGACATAAAAAAGAATACGGCAACAGTTGCTATACTTGAGTTGCTAAAAAGTTATAAAGATAAATCAATTGGTGTTGATGTTGAGATAAGAAAGAAAATGCCGATTGGAAGCGGACTTGGCTCAAGTGCTGCAAGTTCGGTTGCTGCCGTTTACGGAATGAATATTTTATTAGATAATTATTTTTCCGAAAAAGATATTCTTGATTTTGCAATAAAAGGTGAATCAATTGCGAGTGGTGCAATTCATGCTGATAATGTTGCTCCAAGTTTAATGGGCGGATTCGTTCTAATTCGTGAGTATAATCCTTTAGAGATAATTAAATTACCTGTTCCCAAAAATCTTTACTGCACAGTAATTTATCCGCATATAGTAATAGAAACAAAAAAAGCACGTAAATTAATTAAAAAGCAAATTCCGATTGTATCGGCAAGAAAACATTTTGGGAATATCGGTTCACTTGTTTCGGCACTTTACGAAGAAGATATTGATTTACTTGGGAGAACAATTCATGATGAAATATCCGAACCGGCAAGAGCAAAACTAATTCCGAACTTTTTTGATATTAAAAAAGCTGCTCTGGATACCGGAGCTTACGGATGTTCAATCTCGGGTTCAGGACCTTCAATATTTGCATTTTCAAAATCGAAAAGTGTTGCAGTTAGAATCGGAAAAGCAATGCAAGAAGTAACAACTAAGAACGGAATAAAATCGAACATCTATATTTCAAAAATAAATAAAGTCGGACCAAGAGTAATTAAATAAAACCTCTGAAAAATTAAAATGTTCAATCATTCTGAAGATTTCGAAAGTTTTCGGAAGACGTGAAGATCTAATAATTTAAGAAAAAAGCGAGATAACGATATATATCGTCAACTTAAAACAAAAATATTTCTAAATAAGTATTATGTCATTTCGAACCTCAACGTTATTTATTGAGTGAGAAATCTCCTTTCTTTAATGTTGTGAGATATCTCAGTCATTAAAAAACAATTCCTTCGATATGACAAACGTGTGTTTCTATTACAATTTAATACTTCTAATCCTTAAGTTGACGTTTATAAGATATTTATTGAAATGACAAGTTTATAATATTTTTAATTCTTCAAGGGTTATAAATTTTATTCAAGATGATAGTCATGCTGAGCGGAGTCGAAGTATGACGGAAAAAATTAAAAGAATAAATGAAATACTACAGCACAAATAATCATAATTATCATGTAAGCTTTCGTGAAGCAATACTGGAAGGCTTGGCAAAGGATAAAGGTCTTTTTTTACCGGAAAGAATTAACAATCTATCGCATGACTTTATCAACGACTTACATAAATATTCCTTTCAAGAAATATCATTTAACATCGCTGAGAAATTTGTTGAAGATGAAATACCTAATTTAGAATTATCCGACATAATAAACAAAGCAATCTCTTTTGAAGCTCCGATAAAAACCTTATCCGAAAGTCTTGCAATATTGGAATTGTTTCACGGACCAACATTAGCCTTCAAAGATTTCGGTGCAAGATTTTTAGCAAGAACTATGGAGTATTTTCTAAAAAATGAATCCAAGGAAGTTACAATACTTGTAGCAACTTCAGGCGATACTGGAAGTGCGGTTGCAAACGGATTTTTAAATATTGAAGGAATAAATGTTGTTGTATTATTTCCAAGTGGTAAAGTAAGTAAGATACAAGAAAAGCAAATTACAACTTTGGGCAATAACATTACTGCAATTGAAGTTAAAGGAACATTTGATGATTGTCAAAAATTGGTTAAAACTGCTTTTGTAGATAAAGAATTAAAGCCGCATATAAACTTAAGTTCAGCAAACTCAATAAACATAGGCAGATTAATTCCTCAAACATTTTATTATTTTGAGAGTTTTAAGCAGTTAAAAAATATTGCAGTTAAAAAAGAAATTATTTACTCCGTACCAAGCGGTAATTTGGGAAATTTAACTGCCGGTTTGTTTGCAAAAAAAATGGGTTTGCCAATTAGCAAATTTATTGCGGCAAATAATAAGAATGATGTTTTTGCAAATTATATAAATAAAGGAATGTACCAACCGCAAGCATCTGAAGAATCATTATCAAACGCAATGGATGTTGGCGCACCAAGTAACTTTGCAAGAATAGTCGATCTTTATGACAATAATCATAAAGAAATAGCAGAAGTAATTTTCTCGAAAAGTTATTCGGATTCCGAAACGGTTGAAAAAATAAAAGAGATACAAGAAAGGTTTGAATACATTATTGACCCACACGGAGCAGTAGGTTGTTTAGCTTTGGAAGATTATCAAGCTAGTCAAAAATCAGAATCGATTGGTGTTGTGCTGGAAACCGCACATCCGGCAAAGTTTGATGATGTATTTAATCGATTTTTAAATTTTGAACCAAGCATTCCGGAAAGATTAGCAGCTAGTTTAGATAAAGAGAGTAAAACTATTAAGTTATCAAATAGTTATAAAGAGTTTAAGGAATATTTACTTTCCTAAACTATTACTTGCTTTGACGATAACTTTTTTATAATTTCGGCATAAGAAAATTTATTAGTTCTTTGTAAATAAATAATTATCAAGAAAGGCAGAGGGATCAGGCACTGTGAAGCCTTGGCAACCATCAATATGAAAGGTGCCAAATCCTGCCCTATTTTTATAGGGAAAGATAATATCGGATTTTTAATAAACCTCCTTTGGATTCTTTCCTTAGGAGGTTTTTTGTTTTAAACTGTCTTTTAATTTAAAGTGCCGGGCATCTAACAAATGCCCGGCACTTAAGACAATAGAATAAGGAGAAAATATGACATCCTATAAATACGAAACATTACAGCTACACGCCGGACAAGAACCGGATTCGGCAACAAACGCAAGAGCTGTGCCTATTTACCAAACAACATCTTTTAATTTTGATGATGCTGAGCATGCCGCCGATTTATTTGCTTTAAACAAATTTGGGAATATTTATACTCGCATAATGAACCCCACAACAGATGTTTTTGAAAAAAGAATAGCTGCTTTAGAGGGTGGAGTTGTAGCATTGGCTACTGCTTCCGGACAAGCAGCAGAACATCTAACTATTACAACACTTGCTCAAGCGGGTGACAACATTGTTTCAACAAGCTATCTCTATGGAGGAACACATAATTTATTTAAAGTAACTTTACCTAGACTTGGAGTAAATGTTAAATTTGCCGATGGTGATAATCCTGAATCTATTGAAAAATTGATAGATGCAAAAACCAAGGCTGTTTATATTGAATCAATAGGAAATCCAAAACTAAATATTCCCGATTTTGAAACAATTGCCGACATAGCTCATAAAAATAACATTCCATTAATTGTTGATAACACCTTTGGAGCAGCAGGATTTTTAATCAGACCAATTGATTATGGAGCTGATATCGTAGTAGCCTCAGCAACAAAGTGGATTGGTGGTCACGGTACATCCATTGGCGGAGTAATAGTTGATTCCGGTAATTTCGATTGGGGAAGTGGTAAATTTCCTTTGTTCACTGAACCATCGGAAGGTTATCACGGTTTGGTCTTTAATGATGTCTTTGGTAAGGATTCACAATTTGGAAACATTGCATTTATTATACGTGCAAGAGTTGAAGGATTAAGAGATTTTGGAGGTTGTTTAAGTCCGTTTAATTCTTTCCTTTTTCTGCAAGGCTTAGAAACACTTTCTCTTAGGGTTGAAAGACATAATAACAATGCACTTACTTTAGCAAATTGGTTAAATAATCATCCGTCGGTTGATTGGGTTTGGTATCCGGGATTAAAAAATCATCAATCATATGAAAATGCTAAAAGGTATTTACGAAACGGATTTTATGGTTCAATGTTATCTTTCGGTATTAAAGGCGGACTGGAAGCAGTAAAGAAATTTATTAATAAAGTAAAACTGGCTAGTTTATTAGCTAATGTTGGCGATGCTAAAACATTGGTTATACATCCGGCATCTACAACACATCAGCAGTTGTCAGATGAAGACCAAATAGCATCGGGTGTCTTACCGGAAGCAATTCGCGTTTCGGTTGGTATAGAACATATTGATGACATTATAAATGATTTTGAACAAGCATTAAACGGAAAAGAAAAATAAAAAGATTGGTTGAATGATTGAGTGAGTGGTTGGACGAATGAAAAATTAAATTTCGACTAATATTTGAAAAATAGTACTAATTTAAATTTTGTCATTGCTTCTCCTAATATTATTTATCGGGAAGAGCAATCTGTTTATTTTGGCAACTATTCGAAAGATTGCTTCCCGCCAAAAAGAAGTCGGGCAAGCTGTCATAAAAACACTCCTCGCAATGACGGTAAATTTTATTTTTCTGAAAACTAAATTATGTTTAGTATTTACTAAACGTAAAATAGTTTTCGTATTTTAAAAACTGTCATTTCGAATCCCGATGTCCGTTAGCTAACGGATTTATCGGGATGAGAAATCTCATTCGTCCTGTTAAAAAAAACATGACTCATTCAATATGACAAATTTTTTCTTGATATTATTGAAAACCAAAAGGTATAAAAATAAATTTATGAAAGCTAAAACCCGGTTTAGAAAATTATATTCAAAAGAAGTTCCTCTAAAATTAGAGAACGGAGAATCTTTAGATTCTGTTACTGTTGCATTCCAAACGTTTGGGAAATTAAACAAAGAGAAAACAAATGTAATTTTAGTTAATCATGCACTAACCGGAAATGCACACGTTGCCGGAAAAATAGATAATGATGAATTAGAAAATTCAAACTCGGTACCTCAACTTTATAATTACAACAAAATGTATTTTGGCAAAGAAGGTTGGTGGTCTCCTTTAATTGGACCGGGGAAAGCTATTGATACCGAAAAGTATTTCGTTATATGTCCGAACGTTCTCGGTAGTTGTTACGGAACAACCGGACCGGCAAGTATAAACGAAAAAAACAAACAACCTTTTGCAATGACTTTTCCGCAAATTACGGTCAGAGATATCGTAAAAGTTCAAAAAAAATTATTAGATAAACTTGAAATAAAAAAAATTAAATTGGCTATTGGTGGTTCGTTAGGCGGAATGCAAGTTTTGGAATGGGCAAGTATGTATGGTAATTTTATTGAAAGTATTATGCCTATTGCAACATCGGTTGCACATTCACCTTGGGCTATTGGTTTGAATGAAGCTTCCAGAAATGCTATAATAAACGATCCGGATTGGAATAATGGAAATTATAATGAGCAGCCAGAGGAAGGGTTAAAACTAGCCAGAAAAATTGCAATGATAACTTACAGAAGTTTTGAATCGTTCGGGGAAAAGTTTGAAAGGAAATTAAACAAATTAACTAACAAAAAAAACTATTTTGAAGTACAAAGTTATTTGGATTACCAAGGTGAAAAACTAACCAAACGATTTGATGCAAACACATATTTATATCTTAGCAAAGCAATGGATTTGCATGATATCGGCAAGAATAGAGACGGAATAGAAAAAGTATTACAAAATATTAAGTGCAAAACTAAATGCATTGGAATTAATTCAGATATTTTATATCCTGTAGAAGAGCAAAAAGAAATTGCTTCAAAAATTACCGGTGCCGAATATGACGAAATTGACTCCATTCACGGACACGATGCGTTTTTGATTGAATTTGAGCAATTGGATAAAATGATACGAGAATTCCTTGAATAATTGACAATCATTTAATTTATTATTATTATTTAAATAATATTTCAGAGGTGGTTGTGAAAAATATAATATTAGCAATACTATTTTTATTACTAATACTTTTACTTAACTGCTCTGATTCAATAACTAATCCTAATACTCCTTTTGCTTTATCAGACACGGTAAAAATTAAATACAAAGAAACCGTTCATCATGAAAAAGAAAATATTTCATTAACTTTTAACTCTCTAATCTCAGATTCACGCTGTCCTATTGGAGTTTTATGCGTCTGGGAAGGAAATGCTAAAATCGGGTTTAAATTTTCAAATCAAAATAACAGCGTTAATTTTTCACTTCACACATATCGAAACTTTACAAGAGATACAACCTTACTTGGTTACAACATTAAATTAATTTCGGTAAGTCCTTATCCGCATGTGGATTACTCTTACTCAGCCAATCAATATCAAGTTGAAGTTGTTGTAGTAAGAGAATGA
>JAJRZB010000549.1 GCA_024275455.1 Bacteroidota bacterium
GGTTTTCAACTTATTATATTAGGGAAAGATTGTTGATTTTATTACACTTCTAAATCGAACACTTTTTAGAAAAGTCTATCGTTGGTTATTTTAGATTCTTTTTATGAAAAACTAAAATAAGTCAAAAGATGTATTTATTTAAATCTTAATAAAAGAGAGGTTTTTTTGATTATTTTCATAAAAGTTGATCAATAAAATTTTCGGGAGTTAGATAAAACATCTAATTTCTATTTTTTAGATTTGTTAAAGAGGGCTATAAAAAAAGCCGTCAAAAAAAATCAGACGGCTTTGAAAAATAAATATAGAGGAAGTAAATTTTACTTTACTGCAAAAGCCAATTTAACATTTGCTCTATATTGAGTGATTTTACCGTTTGAAACTTTAGCACTTTGGCTAATTACTTCAACACCGGAAATACCTTTAATTGATTGTGATGCTTTTTTAACTGCTTGAGCAACAGCATCGTCAAAACCTTTTTTAGAAATTCCAACTAATTCTACTATTTTAATTGCTCCGGTATTTATTCCTGTAGCTGCCATTTTTTACTCCTTGTTTTAGTTTATATATTTTGATTTGCTAATTCTTCTAATCTTTTAATTCTTTCCTCTGTTGAGGGATGTGTTGAAAATAATTTCTGCATACCACCGCCAAAAAAAGGATTAACAATAAACATATGTGAATCGGATGGTTTTCCTGTTCTCATAGGAATTTGTTGAACACCCATTTGCAGTTTATTTAACGCAGAAGCTAACCCCAACGGTTTTCCACTTATTTCTGCTCCACCTCTATCGGCGGCCAATTCTCTTACTCTTGATATTGCCATTTTTATAATCATTCCAGCAAAAGGTGCTGCAATCATCATAACCAATGATAAAATAGGATTTTCTCTTCTGTTAGATCCAAAATATGCAAACTGTCCCAAAGCAGATAATGCACCTGCCATTGTAGATGCAACGGCACTTGTAAGGATATCTCTATTTTTAATGTGGGTTAGTTCATGTGCCATAACACCTTCAAGTTCATCTTGTGTAAGTATCCTCAAAATTCCTTGAGAAGCTGCCACAGCAGCATGTTCAGGATTTCTGCCGGTTGCAAAGGCATTCGGGGTCGCCTCAGGCGTAATATAAACCTTTGGCATTGGTAAATTAGCTCTATTTGCTAATTTTTCAACTGTTTTATACAAAGGATGTTCCGGACCAACTTCACCGGCTTTATATCTTCTAAGCACCATTTTGTCACTAAACCAATAACTATAAAAATTCATTCCCCCAGCGAAAACCAATGCAATGATAGTTCCGGTTCTACCACCTAGTAAACCACCTACCCAAACAACAATTAGTGTAAGAATAAGCATTAAGGTAAATGTTCTGATTCCACTTTTCATAATAAACCTATTTTTTACCTCCGAATAGACCACCTAGAAGCCCGCCGAGTAAACTACCGCTTGAAGACCCTCCTCCTAAACCTTTCATTAAAAATCCAGTAACATCATCGAGAACGCTTCCGTCTCCATCCTGATCTAATAATGATGCTATTCCGCTTAATCCTGCTCCGCTATCTCTTGTTTTAGTTAAGTAGCCTAAAACAACAGGTGCAAGCATTGGAATTATTTTTAATGCTGTATTGCTATCAAGTCCGAATTGTTTACCAAATAAATTTGAAGCTTGAATTCCGGCATCTCCCAGTAATCCGCCTAATGCAGGATCCGGGTTTGAATCTTGTGCTTTTTGTGAAAATAATCCACCAAGATCATCAAGAACATTTGAACTGCCATACTTATTAAGAATATGATCTACCCTTTCAGCTCCTCCACGTTCATCTTTTTGTTTTTTCAATCCGCCCAAAATCATTGGCAAAACTTGCGGTATTACTGCCCCGGCAACTCCTTTATCAATACCTAAACTGGACGATAATTGTTCAGTTACTTGTGAGCCCATAGATCCCATAAAATCTTCTATTAAATTCCCCATAGTATCCTTTTTTTACTTTATAAAATATGTGATTTTTAAAAATATAAGTGAAAACCACATTTAAAGCAAATAAATTATAATTATTTAATTATTAACAATTAATGTAACTCTTGAGAGTCATTATTTATGGTCATACCCATGTTTATTTAGATTATTGTTAACATCTGCTATTGTAAATTCTTTCATCTCCATTCCGCAAACAGGACAATCACTTTGTTGATCTGATAATACATTCCAATTCATTGGACATTCATAAACCTTTCCATCATTATTTTTATCAATCGCTTTAACATCAATTACACCCTTTCTAACCAACTCGGATTCTACTTTATCAATACTTGTTTCACTCATAGTCATTTGTTTTTTTTGTTTAGCTTCCGATGCAATTTGTTCTTTCTCTTTTTCAGCACATGCACTTAGCAAAAGCAAACCCATTAGAATTAAAACAATTGAAAGTTTAGATTTCATTCTTCCTCCTTAATATTTAAATAAAAATGTTTTCGTTAAAAATTATTTGAAGTGCAATATAAAATTTATCTTTATAAGATTTATATTTTTTTGAAGAAATAAATTGCCATTGTTTTTTGTTTTAATTTTTATTTTACTTGTTGAAGCTTTTCACTAATATATTTTTTTGTTTTTCTCTTGTTACTTCATAACCCAATAACTCTATATTACTAATAATTGAATCAATATTTGTTTTGTTTTTATTGAACTTAATTATTGCCTCACCTGTTTTGTGATTGGAAGTTACAAATTCTGACCCGGCTGCTGTTGCATAATTAGATACGCTTGCTTCGCATCCTTCGCACGTCATTCCATTTATTTGCAGATTTACAGTTGTTAAATCCACTTTTGTTATTTCCGAAGAATTATTCTTTGGAGCAAATATTGCAGTGTTATAATAAGGGAAAGATAACATTAGAATCGCAAATACTGTAACTATTCCAAGAAACCTTTTTGATTGGAAAAAGTATGATTTTTCATCGATTTCACACTCACATGTAATCTCTTTTTTTGGTTTTAGTTTTTGGTGCCATGCAAAACCCAAAGTTAGTATAGTTATCCCAATTAAATAAGGTCGCAACGGCTCAACCCAAGTGAATGCTGAAGCTAATCCGCTTACACCGGCAATTAAAGCAAGCAACGGAGCAATACAGCATAACGAAGCTGCTATTGCAGCAAAAATTCCAACTCCAAAAAGTTTTTTATCCGACATTTTTTTCTTTCCTCATTTCATTCATTTAAATCACTAACAACCTTTCTTTGGGGTGAGTCTATAGCTTATAAAAAGCTCTCTATGATAGATATTCAAACAAGAATTTATGCTAATTGAATTTGCTAATAACTTCTTTAATATCTTCTTCTGTCGGTATACCATTATTATAATATCTGCAAGAAAGTGATGAAGTTTTACTCTCTTCCAATCCTTCAATATCATTTCCATTTATTAAAATTGTTGGAGAACCTCTAAATTTGTATCTTTTTGCTGCTTCTTGTGTTTCTACCAATATTTCCTTAAATTCAATTTGTAATTCAGATTTATCAATAAAATTTTTTACCATTTTTAAAACTGCCTCTGAATTAGGACATCCGTTAAAATATTGTACTTCTATTTTTATTTTTTGCATTTTATGTTTCCTTAACTTTCTAAATTTTCTAAAATCGGACATTCACTTTTTGGACCTTGATCGTTGCATTGTGAAGCCAATGTTTTTAAAGCTTTTTTTATTTTATTCAGTTCTTTAATCTTAAAATTTACTTCCTCAATTTTGTGTTCTGCCATTTTCTGCAAATCGTTGCAAGTTGTTTCTTCATCAATTCTTAAAAAAAGAAGTTCTTTAATTTCTTTTAAAGTAAAACCGAGCTGCTGAGAATTTTTAATAAATCTTAATCTGTTCAAATCTATTTCAGAATAGACTCTATAACCCGATTTTGTTCTTTTTGGTTTGGGCATTAAGTTTATATTCTCATAATAACGAATAGTCTCAAGATTTATTCCGGCTTCTTTAGCAAGTTTTCCTACTGTTATATTTTTCATTTTATTTTTTCCTAATTATCTATTTACAAATATAAGCATAGTAGTATACTACAGGGTCAAGAGAAAAAACTTAACCTTATTTTTGTTGTATACCACGTACTATACTACTTGGTTTTAGTAATATAGAAAAAAGATTTAACTAATTTTAATTTTCAAATAAATCAAATAAGAACTATCTTTAAATAAAAATGAAAGAAATTTAATATGAACCAAAAAATAAATCTTAAAGAACATTGGAATAAAACATACAAAAACAACCCTGAAGAAAAATTAGGCTGGTATGAAACCGATTTAACACCTACTTTAAAAATGATTGACAAAACCAGTCTGCCTAAAAGTGCGAGAATTTTGAATATTGGTGCCGGTACCTCTACTTTGATTGACCAACTACTAAACTTAGAATATACTAACGTATTAGCAACCGATATTAGTGAAGTTAGTCTAAATAAACTTAAAACTCGACTTGGAAATAAAAAAAATAATGTTCAGTGGATTGTAGACGATTTAACAAACCCTACAGAACTTATCAATATTAACCCTGTTGATCTTTGGATAGATAGAGCAGTGCTCCATTTTCTTACTGAAGTTAATGATCAGAACATTTATTTCAATCTGTTAAAAAGCAAAGTTAAAGAATGCGGATATGTAATTTTTGCACAGTTTAGCTTAGAGGGAGCTGAAAAATGTTCAGGACTAAGCGTGCGTCGCTACAATAAAGAAATGTTAGCCGAAAAACTTGGTAACGATTTTTTATTAGTTCATAGTTTTAATCATATTTACACAATGCCTTCCGGAGCAATTAGACCTTATATTTACACACTTTTTAAAAAGAATAAAAACGAA
>JAJRZB010000085.1 GCA_024275455.1 Bacteroidota bacterium
AAAATTGAGCAGATTAAAGAATAAGCTCTCAACAAAGGAACATAGATGAGACATAAACATGGATACCGTAAGCTTAGCAGAACTTCTGCACACAGAGCTGCGTTGTTAAAAAACCTTTCTATTGCTCTTATTAAATATGGAAAGATGGAAACAACTTTACCAAAAGCAAAAGAGCTTAGTAGATATTTTGAAAAACTTATTACTAAAGGTTTAAGTGGAGAAAATGCTCACAGAGCAGTATTCGCACTTTTACAAGACAAAGAGTGTACTAACAAATTAGTAACAGAAATTTCTCCAGAGTATGCTGAGAGAAATGGTGGTTACACCAGAATCATCAAAACTCGTATGAGACGTGGTGATGCTGCACCAATGGCAATTATCGAACTTGTATAATTAGCCTCTTACTTCTGAGGAGCTTTTAGCTCCTCAATTTTTCTTCTTTTTTATTTTTCTCAACAAACTTCTTGTAAATTTTTTCCCAATAGAGGCTTTTACCTAATGATATTTTTGATGAGCAGTTCTTAATTTTCTAAAAAGTTTAATAAAAATGACATAAATTGACACAATTAAATTTATTTTAAATATTTTTTGTTTATAATAAACATGTTATAACGAAATATTGAAGGAGAAATCATGAAAACAATTTCCAAGGTTATTACTTTTCTGTTTTATAAAAGTGAACGAAAGTTACCTTCTATAACAATTCAAACAATTAAATTGTAATGGTGCTAAGAAATAGATTACTTTTCTTTTACGATTTAAAAATAATTTATCTCTTTTTAAATCGTAAAAATTTTCTTTTACGATGCGTGTTTTCTTTTTGTACCGAATCTATCCAAAGCTTATTAATAATAAAATAAATAATCGTTGATACTCCCATAGAATAGGGTATTGTCCCTACATAGAGTGGTATAATTATTTTATCCCAATGGTTAGAGAACCAATCTAGGGTTAATTCAATATTATCTAAACTCTCATTTCCCATTAAAAAATTACCTGTTTGATACTCCATATAATACATAAACGGCATGGTAATAGGGTTAGAGAGCCAAACCATAGAAATAGCAACAGGAACATTGAATTTTATAAATGGGGTAACAGCTAAAACAGCTAACATCTGCATGGGCATGGGGATAAAGCCCCAAAAAAGACCAATTAAAATACCTCTTGAGATAGACTTTCTATTAGTAGAGAGGTATTCACGGGGTATTTTATACTTTTTGATAAAAGCTTTTATTTTACCATTAGATTGTTTTTTTTTAAATAGTTTTCGAATCATTCTGTATTTTATTCACTCTACCTTTATATTTCATTGAAAGCTGTATTAATTGAGACAGGAACTAAAGCTTTAGATGTTAAATTTAACAGTTGCTTGACAAAGTTTAAAATATAATGTATAACTAGCATAATAATAAATTAAGGAGAAGTTGGTGCTTCCATTTACAGATGACGAATTAAGACCCATTGTCTCAGATATGCTTGAAAAAGCAAGAGTATGGATTCAAAAAGATGGTGGAGATGTAACTTTATTGGATATTAGAGAGGGTAAAGTCTATGTACAACTTCAAGGTGCATGTGTAGGTTGTGGCTCATCAGGAAGTACTATTAAATATGGAATTGAAAAAGAGATGAAAATAATGATTCATCCTGACATTACGGTAATCAATGTTCCACATGGTATGGAAGAAAAGTTAGAAGAGTTAAATTAAGTTATGGGAAAAGTAAGCCTTAATACATTGCTAACTAGAGCCGAAGAGCAGTTTACTTCAGGGAAATATGAAAATGCATTGAGAACCTATGGACAATTATTAACAGAATATCCTACTGAAGCTGATGCTAAAGTGGGTGTCTATTTATGTGATATTGGAATGGAGAGTGCTGAGGAAGCACAAGCACTATTTGATTATTATCAAATTATCAAAAGTGAGCAGTCAGATGCACCTGAGGTAATGGTAAATTTACTCACAACGCTTGATGTAAGCCAAGGGCAAGTAGCTGAAATTTTGAATAGCAATGAAGACAAAGCAGAATATAAAGATGGTATTGGATACCCAGACTTTTTAAGATTTGTTGAGGAGCGTGGTAGCTTTCAACGTGCTTTTGAAGATATTATGTTTTCA
>JAJRZB010000086.1 GCA_024275455.1 Bacteroidota bacterium
CTCAAATTGGTATTGATAATGATGAACAAATAGAAGGGCATAAAAAACTTGTTAATGCAATTCATAAAAAAGGAGCAAAGGCAGTTGCGCATATAAATCATCCCGGTAGAATGGCTAACCCTAAAATTCCAAATAATATTTCTCTTTCTGCATCTGATGTTAAATGCCCGAATCACCCGAAAGTACCCAAGGTATTAACTATTGAGGAAATTAAAATAGTACAGCAAAAATATATTGATGCCGCAATTCGTGCTGAAAAATCCGGTTATGATATGTTGGAGCTTCAATTCGGACTGGGTTATTTAATTTCACAATTTATTTCTGAAGATACAAACAAAAGAACAGATGAATATGGCGGAACTTTAGAAAACAGATTGAAATTCGGATTAGAAATATTAAGAGGTATTAACAAGTCTGTTCAGCTTCCAGTAATAGTTCGTATTAGCGGGGATGAAATGTATCCCGATGGTATGAATATAAATGATACTTTAGAAATAGTGAAATTATTGGAAAATGAAAAAATTGCTGCAATTCATGTTACCGCCGGAAATGCTTGTCTAACTCCACCTTGGTATTATCAACATCATTTTATACCAAAAGGTAAAAATTGGAAGATGGCTAAAAAGATTAAAGATGTGGTTAGTGTTCCGGTTATAGCAGTCGGACAAGTAAATGAATTTGAAGATATTGAAAAAATATTTAACCAAGAATATGCTGACTATATCGCAATGGGTCGTTCTCTTATTGCCGATCCGGATTTCATCGGTAAATATTTTGAACATAAAGAAGAAAGTATCAGACCTTGCTCTGCATGTTTAACCGGTTGTTTAGGAAGAATAAAAATAGGAAAAGGTCTGCAATGTGAAATTAATCCGCTTGTAGGGAGAGAATTGGAAGAATTTACAGAATCAGAAAGTCCGAAACACTATGCAGTTGTCGGCGGTGGATTAGCCGGTATGGAGTCGGTTTTAACTTTAACAAAACGTGGTCATAAAGTAACTTTGTTTGAAAAGGAAAATTTAGGCGGTCAGTTTAATTACGCCCCCAAACCATCGCAAAAAAAATCACTCCAAAAACAAATAGATTATTATAAAAGCGAATTAACCGATATTAAAATAATACACAAAGAAGCAATTGTTGAAGATTTGCTTAATAAATTTGACGGAGCTGTAATTGCTACCGGTTCGGAACCTTTTGTCCCGCCTATTCCGGGACTTAAAGATTTTTACTGGGCTGAAATACTAGAAGAAGAAAATATTCCTAAAGGTAAAAATATACTGGTTATTGGCGGTGGACTAATTGGAGTTGAAATTGCAAATACTTTAGTTGATTATAATAACAACGTTGCTATAGTTGAATTGTTTGAAGATATTGCCAGAGATATGGAAATGATAACAAGAAAATTAAATCTTATGAAACTTCAAAAAAATAATGTGAAAATATATACTGAAACAAGAGTTACATCTATTGATGGATCAACTGTTCGCGCTGAAAAAGTTGATGAAATAAATGAGAAAATCAAATTTGAAAATATAGACATTATCGTATTAGCAACAGGAATGAAATCTGTGAATAAATTGTCAGAAACTCTTAAGGATAAGATGCCGGTTCATTTGGTTGGAGATGCCAAAGAAGTAGGCGATGCGGTTACAGCAATTCAAAGTGCATATTTTACTTGTAGAGAAATTTAGTTTATGTCAATTCCAAAAAAAGAAAAAAGAAATTTTCTGGCATTTATCTGGCATGCCTTCTGGCTGGCATTAGCCCAAACCTTTGCCGAAAGAAATACCGTGCTTCCCGGTTTAATTATTCTTGTAGGAGGATCTCAAGTTGAAGTTGGGGTGCTGACAGCAATAACTGTTGGTGTTCCAATAGTTTCACAACTTGCTTTTGCAGGATATTTAAGTCAGAAAAAGTATAAAAAGAAGTTTTTGTTATTTGGAATTTACTTAAGAGTAGGAGCTTTTTTAGGAACTGTTTGGACGCTTACAAAAACCGAAACGTTAACTCCTTCCATGGTTATAACATTTGTTTTTGTCTGGATGTTTATCTTTTCTGTAAGCGGTGCTTTTGCAGGTATATCTTACACAGATATTCTCGGTAAAAGTATTAAGGGAGAAACAAGAAAAAGATTTTTTGTGATTCGTCAATTTTTAAGTAGTGTAGGTGTACTAATTTCCGCATTAATTGTTAGAGAATTTTTAAAGGGTTTTGAGTACCCTAACAATTATATTTATATGTTTACAGCTGCATCGGCATTGTTATTTATTGCTTCTTTAGGATTTGTTGTTATAAAAGAAAGACCCACGGAAAAATTTAGAACCGAGCGCAATTTTTTTCAGGTGGTAAAATCAATTCCAAAATTACTGCGTGATGATAAAAGATTTAGAAATTTTATTGTTTTAATCAACTTTGTGCAACTTCCCCTTACAGTCATTCCCTTTTTCGTAGTACTAGCTGAGAATAATTTTGAGTTATCAAAATCCACAATCGGAAATTTTCTTCTATTTCAAATTTTCGGAATGATACTTTCTAATTTTGTCTGGTCTAAAGTTGTAAAAAAATATGCATTTAAAGGAGTTATAAAATCAGTAATTGGAATAGAAATTTTATTACATGTACTTGCATTGTTGGCAGCTCAAAGTAATAATGTCTATTTTTTTAGTGCTGTTTTTTTATTGCCGGAACAGCAATGAGCGCATTTAAAATAGCTAATGAAGGTATGTTCTTAGAAATTACCAATGAAACCAACCGGGCAATGTATCAAGGAATTAATGGCTCCTTAAATTTAACTGTTGCTTTCTTCCCTTTTATAAGCGGTGTTTTAATAAACTATGTAGGATTTACTCCAATTTTTATCGGAGTAAGTCTTTTTGTTTCGTTTGCGTTTTTTCTGCCCAATAAAATTAAGTGTGGTATGGAATAGATATTCAAACCTCCGAGGTTTCCAAAGCCTCGGAGGTTTTTTCTATTTTGCAAGGGGTGAATCAATAAGATAAATCTCAGTTTGAGGTTTAGATAAATACTCGCAACCGTCTTCTGTTACCCAAATAATTTCTTCCATTGTTGCAATACCGTAACCATCAATTGTTAAACGCGGTTCAATTGTAAATACATTTCCTTTTTCAATTTCCATGTAAGGTAAATTTCCGTAGCGTTCCCACTTAGGACCAAGTAATGCACCTCCGTCGTGTGCTACTCTTCCAACTTGGTGTCCGAGTCCGTGCGGGTATTCATCATAACCGTTTTCAACTATATAACTTCTTGCGATATTATCAATTTCCCAACCTTGCTTGCCGGGTTTGATTGCATCCGACGACATTTTGATTGCATTTTTAATTACATTAAATCCTTTCAATACTTCCTGTGGAGCTTCGGTTTCTCCATCTTTAAGAACATACCAAGTTCTTTGCAGATCGGAGCAATAACCGTTATACTTGATTCCGAAGTCCATATTTATAACATGACCTTTTTCGATTTTTTTATCTGTCGGTCCGGAATGTGCCCCTGCTGTATCCGGTCCGGTAAAAACAGCAGGACAGTGTTCTTCATCCCAAGCCATTTCAAAACCTCTTTCTTTTACTTTACTTTTTACAAAATTTGCCACATCTTTTTCTGATTTTCCAACTTCAATAAAATCGGTAACTTCATCAAATATAATCAAGGTTTCTCTAATTGCTTCTTTAATTAAATCGACCTCCACTTGTGATTTTCTTCCGCGTAATGCCGAAACTATTTCTTCGGATGAAACAAATCTTTCTGCATAAGGAGTATTTTTGAGCAAATCAACCAATTCCAAGTAAACACCGTGTGTTAAGCCGTCTGCCAAGCTTGAATTTCTTGAATAGTTAATTGCAATTTTATTCGGATTATATTTATCCAGAACCTTGATTAAATCTTCTTTTATTGATTTTAAATAAGGCACAATATTTTGAAATGTTCCGACGGTTTTCATATTTGCTTCTTCTAAAGAACCGATTACAGCTACTGTATCGCCTTCCTTGGTAATTATAAAAGCCGAGTGCCATGTTGCACCGGTGCCGACAATCATATCCATCATAGGGTCTTTAATGTTTCCCGTTTCGCGGACAAAGGTCATCCACATATCAATATCTTTTTCTTTAAGAATTTCTACTGCTTGTTTTTGTTTTTCAAGAATTAATTGTGTGCTCATTATTTTTCTCCAATAAAATTTTGTTTTACTTTAAAACTAATATAATTTATCGTCCAACATTTTTCTTTAAAATTTTTGGTTCATAAGTAGAGTGTATCTTTTCTTCACATTCTGAACAATAGTAATCGATTCTATATGGTTTTGCACTTAGTCCTAAAATAGTAAACAGAAACCAGCCGAATGAAGAGTAATTAGTTTTTGTTATTATTTTGGGATGGTTTATATCAAAACCGCAAGTACACTTTTTTGTAGAATTCATCTTAAATGATAAGTTTTTAAGTTCAAGATAATAATTTGACAACTGATTTAGTACAATAATTCTTTAATGCCTATATTTACGCTCTTTATAAAAATTGATATGGGAAACAACTTGAAAATAAAAGCGGCGATTATTGATCTTTATAATAACGAGAAAAACCAAGGAATGCGTTGTATTAAAGATTTGTTAAAAGAAGCTGATGAAAAATATAAAAATGTAGGTGGTTTGGAATTTAATGTTTTTGATGCCCGATCTAAAGGTGAAGTGCCGGATACAAATTATGATATATACATTTCTTCCGGCGGACCCGGGAATCCGTTTGACGGCGAAGGAATAAAGTGGGAAAAAAAATATTTTAAACTGTTAGACAAAATTTGGACGAATAACAACAATGCTAAACAAAGTAAAAAGTTTATAATATTTATTTGTCATTCATTTCAAATTATGTCACGTTATTTTCAATCTGGAGATGTAATTGAACGTAATTCAAAATCGTTCGGAATTGTTCCTATTCATAAAACAGAGATTGGCAGACTGGACAATATACTCATGGGGTTGCCCGATATTTTTTATGGAGCCGATTTTAGATCATGGCAGGTTATTAATCCGAAAAAAAAAGTTTTTAGTGAATTAGGAGCAAAATTAATAGCAATTGAAAAATTACGTCCCCAAGTTGATTTACCAAGAGCAATGATGGCTATTAGAGTTTCCGATGAAATAATTGGAACTCAATTTCATCCTGAAGCAGATATAAAAAGTATGAAACACAATTTTGAAAAACCGGAAAGACAAAAACAGGTTATCGATGAATATGGAGAGAAGAAGTTAAAAGAAATGCTCGATCATATTGAAAATCCCGAAAATATTACTTTAACCCGAAATACAGTTATACCGAATTTTTTAGATACTGCTGTAAAAAGTCTGAGGGAATTAGAATAACTATTTTATTTTTTTAATAAAAATACCGGGTTGTTTTTGATCTTCTTTAAAGCCAATTTTCTTCAAATATTTTTTATGAGCCGGAACGGATGTTTCAGCATTTAATATTTTGTATCCATTTTTGCTAAAATGATTAGACTGAGCAAAATAGACAAATCTGGCATTTTTTAAATCCCTATAATCAGGAATCGCGTAATCAAGTTCTATTAAAATTTCAGTGTCGGATAACTCTTTGTAAACAAATAAACCGACCGGCACTAAATTTCTTAAAATAAAAAAACTTTTATCCTCTTCAATTTTATTTTCTCTAAAATTAGGGAAGAACAAATTAATATCATCTTTATAGAAGTTAAGAAATTTTTTTAACAGTGCATTGTTGCTGTTCGCAATTGGTAAAAGTGTAAAGTAAGCTTTTGCTCTTTTTGCTTCGAGAATATAATAGATGTCTACGATAGAAATAAAGCTATTTAAAATAAAAACGGGAATTGCCCCTACAAGCAATCCGTATACAGCAAATGTTGATGCTCCAAATAAATTAATTCGTCTCAAATAATAAATGTTTTTCATCATTAAAGAAACGGCGATTAAAACGGAGCCAATATATCCTATAAGTTCTGTGTAATTCATTCCTATAAAATAATCATTTTAGAGATTCTTTATATGTTTTCTCGCAATAATCTTTAAAAGACCTAATAGCTTTTTTGTTGTTTCTTAAAATAAATTTTAACATAATATAGTTTTTAAGTTTACCGTAAAAAGAATTAATCCGGTTGTTTTCATTTTCTGATTTTGAAAAATAAACTGAAAGTTCTGTTTTTCCATCTCTTTCTTGAAGACTGTAATCGGTAACAAAACTAAAACCGTTTGTAAATTCCGCTTCTTCTGAATATATAATATTCTCTTTTTTAACAGTATTGTTCTTAGTTACAAAATGAATTTCAAGATTATCAAACATGCATGTATGGGAAGAGTTTATTCTGTTAATTTTATCATTGGTTGCAATTTTTTTAATACAGGGAACATAGTTGTATTTTGCATTCGCATCTATTAAAGTTGAATGAACCAATAATATTGGAGCATTAATTTCGGTAAAAACATCCGGAATTTCATTATATTTTTTTACTTTTGTTTTTTTCGAATGTTCAGAAACTTTTTTAAGAAGCGGTTTAAAATCGATATACTTTGTTGATACTTTTCCAAAGCTTTCAACTTCTTCTGTGTTTTGCTTAATTTTTATCCACTCATCTAAATTACTGTTTTCAGAGGAATGTATTTTGCAATATTTGTTTGATAACAAAAGATACTCTTTGCTTTCAATACTGTTTTTTAACAAACGATGCGCTAAAATTAAATCGCTCCCAATTAGTTTTTTAAAATCTTTAACGTTAACTTCATTTGTTTCTCCTAAATGAGTTATAAACTTGAGAGAAAGATTGGAGGCGGTTCTGCAAGCTCCGCATTGACAGACATTAGTTTCCTCAATATTTTTTAGGTGGGTATGAAAATTAAGAAACATCTCTTTTGCTTGTTCAAAAACTTTTTCAAAACTTGGAATATTATCGTTTTTGTAAAATAGAACAGCGTCACCTTCAATTTCAGAAATCACAAGATCCAAATTATTAGAGTTAATAATTATTTCGAGTAATTCCGAAGTAATATGCCGGCTGTGTTCAATTGCCGTTTTATTTACAAAATTAGTAAACCCGCTAATATCCGGAATAAATATTAAAGTTGAATTTTGCATATTAGACAAATTAAGTAAATTAAACTTGTTATTGATATTAAGAAAATAATAATAGAGTTATAGATAAAGAAAACTTTGCAAAAAAAATGTCCTGTTCTTGATAATTTCCGGTTTATTTTGTGAAACATTCTACAGATATAAAATTGTTTGTTCAAAAAATTAGTATGAAAGTAGAGTATCAATTGCCAAAAAGTTTTTATCCTTTTTAATAACTTGCAATATCAATTTATAGAATAAAGTAAAGTTTAGTTACTTTCTTATTTGTTCAAAGGTTTACAAATAATATGAATGATTATTTTGCAGTATTGCTTTTGTTCGGAGTTGGAACTCTTAGTGGTTTTATCAATGTTATGGCCGGCGGAGGATCAACTATAACCTTACCAACTCTAATATTTCTCGGTTTAGATGCATCTTTGGCAAACGGTACTAACAGAATCGGGCTTCTTTTTCAAAATCTTTCCGGAATTTTATCTTTTAAAAATGAAAATGTCAGTCAGATTAAACTTAGCTTAAAACTTAGTCTGCTTACCTTGCCCGGGGCAATAATCGGCTCTTTTTATGCTACCAAGATTGAAGATGCTCTGTTTCAAAAAATTCTTGGCATTGTTATGATTGGTATAGTAATTACAATGTTAGTGCCCAATTCAAAAAAATATGTTGAAGAAAAAATTATTGGAAAGTTACCTTGGTTAATTTATCCGGTTATGTTTGCTTTGGGTTTTTACGGAGGATTTATCCAGGTTGGAATTGGTTTTTTATTAATGATTTCCCTGCACAGAGTTTTAAAAATGAGTCTGCTTTATGTTAATCTGCACAAAGTTTTTATTGTTATGATTTATACAATCCCTGCGTTAATAATATTTGCCGTTACAGGTAATGTAAATTGGTTTTACGGTTTAAGTTTAGCTGCAGGAACATCCTTCGGTGCTTGGTGGTCTGCAAAATTAGCAGTTAAAAAAGGTGAAAGAATTATTAAAGTAATTTTAGGAATTACAATTGTAATAATGTCAGCAAAATTATTGGGAGTACTTTAAAATTTGAATGATATAAACGATAAAAAACATTGGTACGACGGTTGGTTTTACGATAAACTTATTGCTCCAAATCAGGATAAGTTATTTAACCAAATTAAAAATATAATTGATAAAGAAAGTAATGTGCTTGATGATGGCTGCGGTACGGGAAGATTAGCATTTCAATTATCTAATCATTGTAAAAGCATTACCGGTATTGATCTTTCCTCAAAAAATATTACAGTTGCTAAAGCTAACCAAAACAATGGAAGTTATAATAATATTGAGTTTATTCACAGCAGTGCAGAAGATTTGCAAAAAATGAATGAGAACAAATTTGATTATGCAGTAATAACTTATGTAATTCATGAAATGCCGGAAAGTGAGAGAGTAACAGTAATTAAAAATATGAAAGCTGTTGCCGACAAAATAATAATTGGTGATTATATTACACCAACCCCAAATACTTTATGGGGGAAAATAAATATTGTCGTTGAATATTTAGCCGGCAGCGATCATTATAATAATTTTAAAAATTATGTAAAAAACGGCGGGTTAAAATACTTAGTACAAAAAGCTGAATTAAGTATTGTTCAAGAAATAAAAAATTCTCCGCAGACCTCGCATTTGGTTGTATTAAAATAATTTTGAGAAACTAATATTAAATATATTCGTTTTCACACTGAGTTAAGTCGAAGTGTAATTTTTTTTATTTGTATTTATTAACTGCCTTAGTGAGTCTATCCATAATTGCAGTACCGAGACTAACTTTTTTAATAGGTTCTACTAAAATTAAATCTAAATTCCGGTTTTCAAAATTGTGTAGGGTGTTAAATAAATTTGAAGCTGCTTCTTTAAAATCTCCACTTTTGGACAGCACTTTTGTAACTTCAAATAAACTATCGTTTTTAATTTCGCTGAAAAATATTCCGCCAACTTTTTTGTTTTTGTTTTCTTCAATTATTTTTTTGCTATAAAAGTAAATTGGAATTTTAGGAGCGTAATGAATTTTCAACTGTCCGGGTGAATTTGGATTTTCTATGTCGCTTCCTTTAATAATTACTTTTCCAATTATTTTTTCAATGTCTTCTTTAGGAATTCCTCCGGGGCGTAAAAGATAATTTCCGGTTTCAGTTATTTCAAGTATTGTTGATTCTACACCAATGTTGCATTTACCGCCGTCTAAAATTATATCAACCTTTTCACCTAACTGGTTTGCAACATGCTCTGCGCTGGTTGGACTTAATCTGCCAAAACTGTTTGCGCTTGGGGCAGCAATTGGTTTTCCTATGTTCTTAATTAGTTCTAACGCAACTTTATTGTCCGGCATTCTTACGGCGACTGTTTCCAGTCCGGAAGTTACAATATATGGTACAATTTCTTTTTTATGTAAAATTAAAGTTAAAGCTCCGGGCCAAAATTTTTCTGTTAATTGTGTGATTTTTTCGTTTTTAATTTCCGCAATATTATTAAGCATCTCAATTGAAGAAACGTGAAGAATTAAAGGATTAAAAGTAGGACGTTCTTTAGCCTCAAAAATTTTAGCAACTGCAATCGGATTTAATCCGTCAGCTCCCAATCCGTAAACTGTTTCTGTAGGAAATGCAACAAGACCTTCAGATTTAAGTACATCAGCGGCTATTTTAATATTTTTTTCTGTTGCTTCTAAAAGTTTCATAAAACACTTATTTTGTCACTTAAAAATAAGCAATCTATTTTCAAAATATTTACACAAAAGGAACTACATGATTACTCAACCTGAATTAAATGAACTAAAAAGTTTTTGCGGTGTTTTGGCTTCCGAAAGCGGAAAGATTATAAAAAAATATTTTAGAGGTAATTTTGAAATCGAAATGAAAAGTGATGATTCACCGGTCACAATTGCAGATAAATCAGCCGAAGAAAAAATAAGAGAATTAATTACCAAAGAATTTCCTGACCATGGTATTTTAGGTGAGGAGTTTGGACAGTACAATAAAGAAGCTGAATATCAATGGGTGTTAGACCCGATTGACGGTACAGTAAGTTTTGTTGCCGGATCGGTAATTTTTGGAACACTGATTGCTTTATTGAAAAACGGAGAACCGATTTTAGGAGTTTTTCATCAGCCCATACTTGGTGAATTGTTAATTGGCGATAACAATGAAGCCATATTAAATAATAAAATTGTAAAAGTGAATGATATAAAAGAATTAAAAGATGCCGTGTTGCTCACAACAGATCATTTTTTGGTTAGAGATTATCAAAATCTTAAGAACTTTGAAAATCTTATGGAAAAAGTAAAAATGTTCAGACATTGGGGTGAGTGTTACGGATATTACATGGTTGCTTCCGGGTTTGCACATATTATGGTTGATCCTATAATGTCCTATTGGGATACAATGGCTCTGCTTCCAATAATAAAAGGTGCCGGCGGAGTTATTACAGATTATCAAGGGAATGATGCATTAAAAGGGAATAGCGTAATTGCAAGTGTTCCAAGCTTGCATGATGAGGTTATTAAAATTTTAAATAAATAATGGAATTACTGTAAAATAAGTCTTCTCCTTTAGGTCATTTTAATCCTGATGTTTTTTAATCGGGAGAGAAATCTTTAAACTATTGGGTTGTGGTTTTTCATTTGGAAAAATTGAAGTTGAAACAACAGAATCTTTATTTTTCGAAAGAATATCAAAATGAAAAAAATAGAAATAATAAAAGGCGATATAACAAAATTAAAAGTTGATGCAATAGTAAACGCAGCAAATGAATCATTGTTAGGCGGTGGTGGAGTTGACGGTGCAATACATAGAGCCGCCGGACCAAAACTTTTGGAAGAATGCAGAAGGTTAAACGGCTGTAAGACCGGCGATGCAAAAATTACAAAGGGTTATAATCTTAAGGCTAAATATGTTATTCATACGGTTGGACCAATTTGGCGTGGAGGTGACCAAAATGAAGATTCTCTTTTAAAATCTTGTTATTCGAGGTCATTAGAAATAGCTTTAGAAAACAATATAAATACAATTGCCTTTCCGGCTATCAGTACCGGCGTTTACGGATTCCCCTTCGAACGGGCCTCGAAAATTGCTGTTGATACGGTTAAAACATTTCTAAGCGAAAATGAAAACATTGACAAAGTGATTTTTGTGTTGTTTAGTCAAGTAGATTATAATAGTTTTTTAGAGGTTAAGGGAAAATAGTAAAAAGGTTTAATACAAAAACAAAACTGCAATTCCAACAACCGCTATAAATGCACCGATAATTGAAATGGGAGACAAAGTCTCTTTATAATAAAACTTTACAATTGGCAGCATAACTATCGGCACGGTTGCCATTAATGTAGAAGCTATCCCAACAAAAGTGTATGCCACTGCTATAAGACTAAATGTAATTCCTAAAAACGGACCAATTATAGAACCAATAATTATATACTTTAAGGCTGTTTTTTCGGTTTTTAGAATGCTTATATTGTTTGTTTTCTTTCTATAAAGAAATCCGAGAAAAAGCATAAAAGGAACCGAAGGAACCATTCGGTAAAAAGTTGCCACAAAACCGTTTATTTCTCCTAACTGGAAAGCTTCTTTTGCATAAATTAAATTTACAGCCTGACCTATTGCTCCTAGAAAAGCAAATAAATATCCGATGTTATTTTTTTTATAATCATCCGTGGGCTGTTCTGACCTTTTTAGCACAACAATTGATACACCGGAAATAGTAATTACTATCCCTAAAATTCCCCATGTTGAGAGTTCTTCTCCAAGGTAAATATATGCCAAAAGGGCAGCAAGCGGAGGAGCAAGCGTCATAACCAACATGCTTAATCTTGCACCAATATATTGAAATGACTTAAATAAAAAACCGTCACCAAATACCAATCCGATTATACCGCTTAACCCTAATAGGTATATCTGTTCCCAAGAAATTTGATAATTAAGATTAAAGATTAGAATGGTAATAATTAAATATGCAGTTGCTAAAAGTAACCGAGTTATATTAACTACATAAGAGCCTACAATTTTGGTGGCTTCGGTAAACACTATGGCTGTTCCGGACCACAATAATGCGGTGATTAAAGCAGATATTTCCCCCAGAAAAGGCATGTTATTATAGTTTTTTTGATAAAAATAAAACAGCCCGCATAAACGGGCTATTAATTAAATAATGATTTCAGAATAAATCTATTTTATATTTACTGCCGATAAACCCGGATAAATTGCTGTTGTATCCAATTCCTCTTCAATTCTAAGCAATTGATTGTACTTGGCAATTCTATCACTTCTGCTGGCGGAACCGGTTTTAATTTGTCCGGCATTGGTAGCAACGGCAA
>JAJRZB010000087.1 GCA_024275455.1 Bacteroidota bacterium
AACAGATTTTTCGGAAGTAACAATTACCAGAAGGATTTTCAGATCAGGTGAAAGTGAATATCTTCTGAACAAAAATATTTGCAGACTGAAGGATATTACAAATCTTTTTATGGATACCGGAATGGGCACTAACGCTTATTCGGTCATCGAATTAAAAATGATTGAAACTATTCTTAGCAACAGGGCAGATGAACGAAGAAAAATGTTTGAAGAGGCTGCCGGAGTTAATAAATACAAATTAAGACGCAGACTTTCTCTAAATAAATTGGATGATGTTAAAAAGGATTTAACAAGAGTAAACGATATAGTATCGGAAGTTGAAAAAACTGTTCGTTCCTTGGAAAGGCAAGCCAAAAAAGCCGACAGATATAATCAAATACAAACCGAACTTAGGGAAAAAGAATTAGGTCTTGCCGAACGAGAGTTTGCGCACTACAGTTCACTTCTGTCAAATTATAAAATTGATTCTGTTAGTCTTACGGAAAACAAAGAAAACATTGACAGAGAGATTAGAAGTTTTGAATCAAAATTAATAAGTTTCCGGCAAGAAATTAGTGGAATTGAAAGCAATTATAGAGAAAAGTCGTCCAAAATTTCTCAATTAACAGAAAGTGTTTACAATCTATTTAAAAATATTTCAGTAGCGCAAGAACGAGAAAAATCACTTTCAAATAATATAGTAAGATTCAGGAAAGAGATTGAAGAATACATTGAGCAAAGAGGTGAAGTAGAAGAAAGCATAGTTGATTATAATACAAAGTTAGAGGAACTGAAAAATAAACTTGCCGAAAAAGAAACCGAGTTAAATAACAGCCTTAACCGCTTGAATGAACAAAAAGCAGAGCTTAGTTCTAAGAGGGAGTTATTTAAAACTCAAAGTGAAGAATTTGCAGAAAGACAAAAAGTTCTTACCTCAATTGAAAATGAAATTTCTAACAATAAAAAATATATAGAAAATTTTAACTCAACTATTAGCCGATTAAGCAATAACATTCAAGATATTACATCAACAATTGCTAAAAGTGTGTGCTATCTCGAAGAACTGGAAAACGAGAAGCAGCAAGCCCAAACAAAACTTAACGAATCGGAACAGAAATATGCCAGCAACTTGGAAAGGAAAGAGAATCTTGACAGTGAAATTTCCGAATTAAGAGTTAAAGAGCTGGAAGAGAGAAATCAAATTAATAACATCAAAGATAAAATTGAATTCTTTCAAGATTTGGTAAATAATTTAGAGGGTGTTTCCAAAGGTTCTAAATCTTTAATAGAAAGTGAAGGTTGGACTAACAACGATAAAATACTATTAGCCGATGTTGGTTCCCCTAAAGAAGAATACAGGTTTGCAATAGAAACAGCTTTAAAATCCGTGTTAAATAATTTAGTTATTCAATCCACTGAAGACCTTAAAAGTGCAATAGATTATTTAAGAAAGAACAATTTAGGCAAAGCATCATTTGTACTTGACAAAATAAATAGTGAAAAAGGAATTTTAAGCAAAATTAATAATTTTAGTGAACGAAGAAAATCGAAAAAAATTGAATCTTCCGAAGGTTTTGTAAATTGGGCAATTAACTTAATTGAGACTGATAGTAAGTGGAAACTATTTTTTGAAAATAACTTAAAAAATACGGCAATAGTAAATTCCTTAGAAACAGCCCTTAATTTAAGTGAAAAGTTTCCCAAATTTAATTTTGTTACTGTTGAAGGTGATATTATCCAAAGTAACGGTATTGTTGAAGCCGGATCAAGCAGTAATTTGGAAGAGACATTATTCGGCAGAAAAAAATTGCTTGTTGATCTTAGGAACGAATACCCGAAGATAGAAGCAAACCTTCAGAAACTACAGCAGATAATTGAAGAAAAAGAAGAAGAACTAAGCAGTATAAATCTTAAAGTACTTTCTGAACAAGGCAAAATCCTTGTAAATGAAATTAACAATATTGAAAAACAAATTTCTCAAATTGAATATGAGAAAGAAAAATCGGCTTTGGATATTGAAAAAATCCAAACTGAAATTCAAGAAAACATTACCCAACTAAACTTTACCGAAAACAGTTTAGATTCACTTTTGAGTGAGTTCGAAAAAAATAATTCGGATATTTCTTCAAAAAAAAATGACTTAAACAATTTTGAACAATACTTGCAAGAACAAGAAAATAAATATTCGGAGTTACAGAATCATCATAATAATTTACAGTTGGAATTAGAGCGAATTAAAGGTGAAATTCACAATACCACAAATCTTCTAAATAAATCCAGAGAAACGATTAATTCGATTAATTCGTCAATTGATAGATTAAATACGGAAATAATAAATTTCGAAGAAGAAATTAATACTATCAAAACGTTAATTGAAGAAACACAAATTGAGCATGATGAATTAAATGCGGAAAAAATCGTTGCAGCGGAAGAACTTAATAAAATTGAGGAGGAACTTTCCGAGAAGAAGAAAGAATCATCAGAATACGAAGAAAAATTAAACAGTTTAAGAAATGAACGTCAAAATATTTCCGATAGTATTCACGAAATTAAAGTTAAACAGAATGAAATATCTATAAGATTTGAAAACCTCGTTAACCACATTAAAGAAGAATACAGCATCGATTTGGAACTTAAAGAATTTGATGATCTTGATGTATTTAATTTTGATGAAGTTTCTTCAGAGGTTCACACTTTAAAAGAGAAAATTAAAAATCTCGGTCCAATAAATTTACTAGCCTACTCTGAATTTGAAGAAGAAAATGAAAGATTAGAGTTTCTACTTCAGCAAAGAAACGATTTGATCGAATCGGAAAAAGACCTTATTAGAACTATTAAAGATATAAATGATTCAGCCCAAACTGTTTTTATGGAAACGTTTGAGGCAATTAGAATTAATTTTCAAAAAATATTTCAGAGTTTGTTTAACCCCGGTGATGAAGCCGATTTGGTAATGGAAGAAGATGCCGATCCTTTGGAAGCAAAAATTGAAATTGTTGCAAAACCAAAAGGAAAACGACCAACCGGCATTGAACTTCTTTCCGGGGGAGAAAAAACTCTTACTGCAACAGCTTTATTGTTTGCAATTTACTTAGTAAAACCAAGTCCGTTCTGTATTATGGATGAGGTTGATGCTCCTCTTGATGACGCTAACATTGATAGGTTTACAAAATTGTTGAGAGATTTCAGTGATAACACACAATTTATAATTGTAACTCATAACAAAAGAACTATGGAAGCTGCAGAAAATATGTACGGTGTTACAATTCAAGAAGAAGGAATTTCCAAACTGGTTGGTGTGCAGTTTAACGAACAATTGAGTGTGTCTGCTTAATGAATAAAAACAGTTTAAGAAATTTTAAAATATACATAGACTTTGACGGAACAATAACCACAAAAGATGTTGGCGAGTATATGTTTTTAGAATTTGGAGACCCTGAAAAAAGTTTACAAATAATAAATGAATGGTTGGATGGTAATTTAAATTCAAAGGAAGTTTGGATACAATTGTGCGAGACAGTTAAAGATTTTAGCGAAAGTAAATTTAATGAGTTTTTAGAAACAATGGAAATTGATCCATATTTTAATGAATTTAAAGAATATTGTGCTGCTAAAAATTTTCAGGTCGCAATTTTAAGTGATGGTTTAGATTATTACATTGATAAAATAAGGGAAAAGAAAAACTTTGCTGATTTACCAATTTACTCAAATAAATTATCGTTTGGGAGCAAGGGAGAATTAATTCCTCTTTTCCCGCATACAGATGAAGAATGTACTAAATGTGCAAATTGTAAGAGAAACCATATTTTAAATTCTTCCAGTGATGATGATATTACTATTTATATTGGCGACGGATACTCTGACACATGCGCTGCGGAACATTGCGATTTTATTTTTGCAAAAGAATTGCTGCTAAAATATTGTGAACAAAACGGTTTACCTTATTTTCCATTTAAAGATTTTAGTGATGTACAAAGAATTGTTGACCAACTTTATAATAAAAAGAAAATAAAAAAAAGGCACCAAGCTTCTTTAAAAAGAAGAGAAACCTATATGCAGGGTTAAATAATAGATTTAATAAAAGTATAATTATAAAATTTGAATAAAAAAATAATGATTATTGCCGGTGAAGCTTCAGGGGATTTACATGGCGTTGCCCTTATAAACGAGCTTAAACTACTTGATGATAAATTGGAAATTATTGGCATCGGCGGCGATAAAATGATTAATAGCGGTATGAAAAAAATTTTTCATATAAACGAAATGGCTTTTTTAGGTTTTGCAGAAGTTGTTAAACATTTACCTTTTATAAGAAAAGTAAAATCTAAGTTAATTGAAACCGTAAAAAGTGAAAAAATTAAAACAGTTGTATTAATTGATTACCCGGGATTTAATTTAAGTATTGCAAAATCATTTAACTCTTTGAATATAAAAAATATTTATTACATATCCCCCCAAATATGGGCTTGGGGAAAAGGCAGAATAAAAAAAATTGAAAAGTTAATTTCCAGAATGATTGTTTTATTTCCGTTTGAAAAAGAAATGTATGATAACCATAACGTTAAGGCTGATTTTGTTGGTCATCCTTTAGTTAAAAGTATTGAAGAATTTAACTTTCTTAATAGAAAACAACTAATTAATAAATACAATCTAAATGATGAAAAAGATATTATTCTTTTACTTCCGGGCAGCCGTAATCAGGAATTAAATAGAATATTCCCTGATATAATTTCTGCAGCGGAAAAGTTATCTGATAATTTAAATATGCAGACGATAATCGCTTGTGCAGAAAATGTTGATGAATCTTTTTTCAAACCATTCCAAGAAAAATATAATTTTAGAATTATTAAGGGCGATACATATAATTTAATTAAAAATGCAAAGTTCGCAATTGTTAAATCGGGTACTTCAACTTTAGAAACCAGTATTATTGGAACTCCGTTTATAGTTGTTTACAAAACGAACTTATTAACTTATTTGATTGGTAAATCCTTGATTAAAATAAACAATATCGCTTTAGCTAATATTGTTGCAGGTAAAACGGTTGTAAAAGAATTAATTCAAAAAGATGTTAATGCTAATACTGTTTATGAGGAAAGTAAAAAGATATTAAATGATAATAATATTTATTCAAAAATAAAAAGTGAACTTGGGTTAATTAAGGATAGACTAAAAACATAAGGAAATCCAAGTAAAAAAGCGGCTAAAATAATTTATTCAGAATTAAATGCAGCTTAAGGAAATTAAAAAGAAAGTTCTTTGGTCACTTGGAAATACTTTTGCCGGAATTTTGGTAAATGTTATTTGTAAAACCTTGTTTATAAAAGAAGAAAACAAGGAACACTTAGAAGAATTAATAAAAAATAATAAAAATTTTATTTTCGTTTTTTGGCATGGTACAATGTTGGTGCCTTGGTTTTTAATGCGCGATAAAGGACTTAGTACAATAATAAGTAAAAGTAACGACGGAGAAATTTTAGCCCGACTATTGAGAAAGTGGAAATATAATGTTCGGCGAGGTTCCAGCAGCACAGGGGGCAAAGAGGTTCTAAATATGTTAATTGAAGATGCTTCAAACAAAAATTCTGTTGCCATTACTCCGGACGGACCAAAAGGACCCGAAAAAATTATGAAAGCCGGAGCAGTTGTAATTGCAAAAAAAACCGGAACACCAATTATATTAGTCGGAGCGGCTTATAAACAAAGACTAAAATTAAAAAGTTGGGATAAATTTGAGGTACCAATGTTCTTTACAAAAGTGTGTATAAAATATTCGGAACCGATTTATATTGAACGAAATTTATCTTATGAAGAACCGGATCTAAGTATTAAAAATCTTGGTCTTAAATTAAATAATTTACAAACAGAAGCAGAGAAATGTTGTTAAAAATTATTAGAATAATATTATCTCCGCTTACAATTTTATACAAAGCTGTAAGTAATATCAGAAATTATTTATTTGATAAAAATATTTTCAAACAAGAAAAAGTTGATGCTAAAATTATTTCAATCGGTAACTTAACTGTTGGAGGTTCTGGTAAAACCCCTTTTGTAATTTTTCTAACAAATTACCTTAAAAGTAAAAATAGAAAAGTTGGTGTTCTAAGCAGAGGATATGGAAGAAGTACTTCAGGATATCAGTTAATTTCAAGAGATCAAAAGCCTTTGCTTAGTGTTGAAAAATCGGGCGATGAAATTTATCTCGTTGCAAAAGAGTGTAATGTACCAACGGCTGTCAGTGAAAAAAGAGTTGAGGGTGCGAAGAAGTTTTTAACTGATGTTGAACTTGATACAATAGTGCTGGACGATGCATTTCAACATAGGTGGATAAAAAGGGATTTGGACATTTTAATGATTGACCAAAAATTTTTAAGTAACGTTAATAATGTAGATCAAAACTTACTCCCGCTTGGGTCTATGAGAGAACCATTTGGTTCAATGGAAAGAGCCGATATTGTTGTAATAAATAAAAAGTTTTCTCCAAAAATTAGTATCCCGGCAAAGTTAAGGAATCATTTTGAAAATAAGAATGTATTTTACA
>JAJRZB010000088.1 GCA_024275455.1 Bacteroidota bacterium
AACTATAAATTCTCCGCTGCTGACGAAGCCAGAATTATCGATTGGATAAATGAAAACCTCTTGGTTAACTGGGTAGAACAAAACTCCAGTTTGGAAGAAACTGAAACGGCTTTGGTGAGGAAGCATAAACCATTACTCAACCTTGCCAAGAATCCGTCTGCCATGCCTGAATTGTCGATGTTGAGGAAAGTGTGTGTTGATGTTGCTAATGGGACGGAAAGAAAGTAAACAGATTTGTGAAAATCTAATTGTATCTTTGGATAATAATTGAAATTATAATAAAATGACATTACACGATGCTATTGTAGAAATATTGTTATTATCCGGCAAACCAATGACAACACAAGAGATTGCCAACAAATTAAATATCACCAAGACTTATAAAAAAAGGGACGGTTCAGAGATATCAGCATTCCAAATTCATGGTCGAACAAGGAATTACCCTCATTTGTTTGACAGGGATGGTAATTTAGTAAGTTTAAAAGGTAATTTTCAAATCACATCTGCTAAATCAATAGACACAAAAACTAATATTGACATTGACCAGAAGGAAGAATATCTTATGGATATGTCATATTATAAATCAGTAGCAGAAATCAATACAATTGTTCCAGATAAACCAGGATTATATTGTATTAGAATTAAAAATATTGATGTACTGCCAGAACCATTCAATTCTGAACTCATTAAAAGAAATCATAACATTATTTATATTGGAATTGCTTCACAATCTCTTCATCGAAGAATGTTAGAACAAAGTCTTAGGGCAAAAGGAAGCAGCACTTTTTTTAGAAGCCTTGGGGCAGTATTGGGCTACCACCCACCGATTAACTCCCTTGCTACCAAACGGAATAAAAGAAATTATAAATATTCGTCAGTTGATGAAGAAAAAATAATTTACTGGATAAACAGGAATCTGATAATAAATTGGATACAATATGATGAGAATCTCGACGAAATTGAAATTTATCTTTTGAGGAAATATAAACCAATACTAAACATTACAAAAAATCCACAGTATTTACCGGAGCTCCTAAAATTAAGAAATGAATGTGAGAAAATTGCAAATGGAATTTCAGAAAATATAACGCTACATAATGCCATAGAAATTGTTCTGAAAGAAAATAAAGCACCTCTTTCTGCAAGTAAAATTGCGGGAGAAATAAATTCAAAACAACTTTATTATAGAAAAGATGGTAAGCCCATTCCTTCTTCGCAAATTCACATGCGCGTAAATCATTACACAAAAATGTTTTCAATCCTTGATAATGGAAAAATCTCTATAATAACAGAATAACTTATGGAAAAACATAGAGTATTAATTGTGGACGAGAATGATATTTATGAAAAAAAGTTAGAGAATCACGCTTCAAACAATTATGATTTTACACACTATGAGGATTGGGAATCAGCTATAAGCGAATTACAAGATAATCCTAATATCTATGATGCAATAATAATTGATGGAAATGTAAAACCTGATGCCGATACAGAAAGAGGAGATATAAGAAATTTACACGATGCTCTTGTTGGATTAAAAGAATTACGAAGAACAGATCAAATATTTATTCCATACTTGATAATTGCTGCTAATCCCAAAGAATTTTTAAAGTTTTCAAAAAAAGAACCTATAATTGACAAGAATGACATTAAAAAACTTTTAGCGGAATTGAGGAATCACATTTCTTCAAAAGACGAATATAAAATTCAGATAAAATATAGTAGTGCATTTGGAGCATTTGGAGAGAAATATTTGAGTGAAAATTCTAAAAAAAACTTGGTTGAAGTTTTAATGGATTTTGAAAATAATAAATGGTCGGAAAACTCTTTTAATCCGCTTAGAAAAATAATAGAGAGCATTTATAAAAATTTACATAAATATGACGATAGCCTTCTTCCTGATCCTTGTGTTTATGATAATGGAAGAGTGAATCTTGAATATTGTAATCGAAGATTAGCTGGATTAAAAAATGATCATGTAACTTTTAAGAAAGAATATGGATGTGTATTATATGAACATCTTGGTTGGATAATTGGCCCTATTACAAAAGTATGCCACATTGCTTCACATTCTTCCCAAAATAAAAATCTTACAAAATACTCACTTGGAACAATCATATTTGGAGTTATAGATTTATTAATCTGGTACAAAGCATTTGTTGACAAAAACTATAAAACAAATTGAGAATGATTTTGAACTGAAAAATATGGAAATAAAAAAAGTTAACAGAAATATTCATGAAAAAAGGGAAAATTCAAATGATAGGTTTAGAGTACAATACAAGGACAAAGAATCATTTGATATTCTTGAAGTTAATATTGTCCGGCTCAAAACAGGAGAAAAACAAACTTTTCAATTCTCTTCTAATGAACTCCCTGATAAGGATTCGATTCATTTCGCAACCGTATTGAAAATGGGAAGTTAATTGTTGAATGGAAAGCAATGTGAAACTCCCTCAACTCAACCACAAAACC
>JAJRZB010000089.1 GCA_024275455.1 Bacteroidota bacterium
TGTACTTACTTAAATAATAAAGGCATAAATACGGATACAGCATCTAACGGAAAGGAAGGGGTAAAGTTGCTTGACTCAAATAGTTACGATTTAATTTTATCCGATATACAAATGCCGGAAATGTCGGGATTAGAATTTCTGGATTATCTGATAAATAATAAAATTAATATCCCGGTAATATTAATGACTGCTTTTTCTTCGGTTGAAACTGCAGTTAAAGCAATGAAAAAAGGGGCTTAAGACTATTTAACCAAACCAATAAATTTAAACGAACTGACAATTAAAATTGAAAAAACAGTTCAGGGGCTTGAATTAAGAAATGAAAATAAGAAGCTGAGAAAAAAAGTAAGTATGTTGGAAATGCCCGATATTATTGGTGAAAGTCCTATTATAAATGAGTTAAAGAATTTGTTAATTAGAATATCTAACGATGCTAATGTTCCGGTTTATATTTTTGGAAAAAGCGGTACGGGAAAAGAGTTAGTTGCAAGAAACATTCATTATATGTCGGACAGAAAAGATAAACCTTTTACTCCCATTAATTGTGCAGTACTTTCAGACGATTTATTGGAAAGTGAATTATTCGGTTATGTAAAAGGAGCATTTACTGGTGCGATAATTAACAAACCCGGGCTAATTGAAATAAGTGAAGGAGGGACAATATTTTTTGATGAGATTAGTGAAATGAGTCCTCGAGTACAATCAAAATTGCTACGTGTTATTCAAGATGGTGTAGTACAGCCGGTTGGGTCAACGGAAATGAAAAAGGTTGATGTTAGATTTATAAGTGCATCCAACCAAGAGCTGTCCAAGTTGGTTAAGGAAAATAAATTCCGGGAAGATCTTTTTTACAGATTAAATGTTGTTGAAGTTGAAGTTCCGTCACTGACTGCGAGAAGAACAGATATACCGTTGTTGATTGAGCATTTCAAAACCAAGTATAATTATGCAGATTTACTTTTCACTGATGATGCAATAAATATTTTAATAAACTATAATTGGCCTGGAAACATTAGAGAATTAGAAAATCTAATCAGAAAACTTATGGCTACAAATACCGGAGGAAAAATATCAATTGAATTATTACCGGAAAAGATGATCTCATCAAACTTAAGTGCTGAAAACATTTCCCACTTATTTAAAGAAGATTACAAAACAGCTTTTAACCATGCTCTAACAAATTTTGATAAATCCTATCTTGAATATCATCTTAAAAACAATAATTATAATATTTCTAAAACCGCAGATGCGATAGGTCTTTCAAGGGTTTCACTGCATAAAAAAATTCAAGAATATTCTATTAAAATACCACATAATTAATAATTGTATTTTTATAGTCAAGAAAAATCACTTGAAAATATACATATACCGAAATAAATTGAATAAATGAATCTGAAATACTGTTTACTTTTCTCTATAATTGTATGTTGCTTAATTTCCAACATTACCTTTTCACAATCCAATGGAAAGCTTAGAGGTATTATAAAAGACAGATCTTCCGGTGAAACATTGTCATTTGCGAATGTTTATATTAAAGAATTGCATATAGGAACTTCAACAGATAAGCATGGTTACTATTTAATTTCTTCCCTTCCGGCAAATAAAGAATACACAGTTATTGTGTCATACATCGGTTATTTATCAACAATAAAAAAAGTAGTAATTCAACCTAATAAAATTACTAAATTAGATATTTTACTTTTGCCCGGAGAAAATGAACTTCAAACAATAGAAAAAATAGGCGAAAGAGTTATAGAAAAAAATGAAACGGATATAGGTCTAAAGAGAATATCAATTAAAAGTATTAAAGCTTTGCCCAAAGGTGTTGAATCTGATGTATTTCGTTCACTTCAATATATGCCCGGCGTAAATATTACCGGGGATGTTTCTGCAAAGTTTTATGTTAGGGGCAGTGATAACAATCAAAATTTAATTTTGTTAAACGGTGCTCCAATTTATAATCCTTTTCATGCATTGGGTTTGTTTAGTGTTATTGATCCTGAAATGATTAAGGATATTAAATTTTTCAAAGGTGGCTTCACTTCCGAATACGGGGGGAGATTATCATCGGTAATGGATTTAATAACCATTGACGGGAACAGAAACAATTTTAGCGGACAGGCAAGTTTAAGTTTATTAACAGCTAAAACAAAAATAGAAGGACCAATACCCGGCGGCTCTTTTGCATTTACAGCAAGGAAAAGTTATTACTCCTCTATATTAAAAAAGTTCTTAAATAATAAAACCATACCTTATGATTTTTATGATGCTTCTTTCAAAATTAATTATGCAAACCAAAATTTTATACCCGGTGCAAAATTTGTTATACACTATTTTTTAAGCGGTGATAAATTCAATAATAAAAATTTCTTAAAAGAAGATTTTAAATTCTCCAATAACATTTTCGGCTTCTCTTGGTTCCAGGTTTATGATGCCCCTTTGTTTTCGGAACTTAACATTTCAGTTAGCAAATTTGATGGAGAGGTTATTCCTAATTTTTCCACTGCCGGTGCCGATAAAAATGAATTAACAGATATAACTTTTAACTATAAGTTCAATTACATTTATGATAGCAAGGATGAAATAGCAGCCGGACTTCAAATAACATCCGTTAAAGATAAATTGGCTATTGAAAATAACAGCGGTACTTTTTCATCTATTCAAAATTCAGGTGCTAACTTCAGTTTGTTCGCAAAGTATAAATTTCTGAAAATTGAAGAATTTGGTCTGGACGTTGGAGCAAGATATAATTTTAACGGCATTTCAAAAAACGGCTCTAACTTTTTTGAACCGAGAATTAGTTTTACTTTCCGACCAGCAGTTTTTCTAGCTTTAAAAGGAGCTTGGGGAATTTATCAGCAAGAGGTAACAACAATTACCGATGAAAATGAAGTGATTTCGTTATTCGAACCTTACGTGATAGTTCCTGCATATTTGCAAACTCCGAAAGCCATGCATTATTCTTTGGGAGCAGAAATATTTTTTAATGATTATTGGAAAATGAACAGTGAAGTTTATTATAAAAAATTGGATAATATTACCGCTCTCAATGAAGATAAAAAATTTAGTTCGGACCCGGATTTAGTTTCAGCTACAGGTGAATCTTACGGTTTGGAACTTTCTTCCGAACTGACATATAAACCATTTAAGTTTTTGTCATCTTACACATTATCCTATGCATACAAAGAAGTAAAAAAGTGGATTTATTACCCGAGGTATGATTCGAGACATTTTATAAACTTTATTTTGTAAACAAATTTAGGTAAAGGTTGGAAAACAAGTTTAACCTGGATTTACAAAACGGGTCTACCGTTTACACAAACAACCGGGTTTTACCAAAAACTTTTGCTTGGTGATTTGCGAACAGATTTTGATATCTATTCCAATTACATTCCGTTTTCAATTTTGGGAGATAAAAACTTAGGGCGTTTGCCCAATTATCATCGGATGGATATTAGTTTATCGAAGGAATTTAGAATTGGTATTACTAAAATCAATATTGATGCGAGTATTATCAATTTATATAACAGGGAAAACATTTTTTATTTTGATAGATCTAGCGGAGAACAAATTAATATGTTACCGTTTTTACCAACAGTTTCCTTAAGGCTTGGTATATGAAAAACATATCTGATTTGTTTTTTATTTTATTAGTTACCTTAATTTTGTTGGAAGCTTGTGATGATGCATTTTCTCCTTACGGAACATTTGAAACTAAGTATTCGTTAAATTGCATAGTCCGTTCCGATACAAATTTACAAATAACCACTTTATATAAAAGCTATGCTCCTAATAATGAAACGGATTCTGATAATAGAAAATCATCATTCATTCACAATTCAATAATCAGATTATGGCGCGGTAACGATGAAATATATCTTTTCAAAGAAAGTTCGGATGAGAATACTAATTACTATTTTACAGATAAACTAAATATTCAGCCGGGAGATCAATTAGAAATTGAAGCCATTTTACCTGACGGCAACAGATTAAAATCGAAAACAAAAGTACCCGATTTAGTGAAAAAAGATTATAGCAGATTAACGGAAATCATTCCGCCTAAAGAGGGAAATACCGTTACATTTGCCTGGCAGCCTAACGAAGAAACTCAAGTATTTGTACCTGTACTTTACATTTACTATAAAGAATTAATAGGTAATAGTTTTGTTACAAAAAAAACGGAAGTCCCCTGGATGTATGTGAAAGAAGGTGGAGAAGAAAAAGGAATACATAGACCCCCGCTAAAAAGTTCGGTAATTAACTTTAGCTTACAAAATTTAGAAAGAGTTTTAAAGTCAATATCGGAAGGAAAGAATAAAGACAACTTTATAATTTTAAGTGCAATTTTGGAAATAAAAGTGTTTGATAAAAACTTATCTGCATACTATTTATCCGTAGGGAAGATTATTGATAGTTACTCTATTCGATTGGATAGCCAAGAATTTTCGAATATAGAAGGTGGGTTCGGAGTTTTCGGTTCATTACATAATCAAAAAATAGCTTTATTATTTGATGAAGATTATCTGGAAATATTTGGTTATAAAAATAGATTGCTAAAACGTTAAAAATTTATGAAAAGAAAATCCATCATAATTGTTGTTACTATTTTTCTACTTTTATTAATTCTTTCATGCGAAAAAGAGGTGTCAAGAAGTGTTCCTGTTCTTCCGCAACCAATAGGGGGAACCTTGGTGATTTCTTCAATACCTGATAGTGCACAAATTTATCTTGATGGTAAAACAACCGGACTTTTTACACCTGATAGTATAACTTGGTTGGAAGTAAAAAATTATAAAGTAACATTAAAAAAGGAGCTTTATTTAGATACTACATTCCAAATTAATATTGAACAAAATATAACTAAAAAAGTAAAAATTGATTTTAATTCTAATCCCAATATGTGGGGGAGTATTACTTGTCAATCAACGCCGGACAATGCGAAAATAGTTCTTAATGGAAAAGATACCGGTAAACGCACACCAACTGTTCTTGATTCTCTAATTCCAAATCATTATATCGTTAAGTACTTTGCTGAAAATCATCGTTCGGATAGTATTTTTTCTACAGTAACCAGCGGTTCAAACTCACTTGCAATTTTGGCTCTAACAGATACAACTTACTGGGTTGACTACAATCGTAAAACATCAGGAATATTTAGTGATACTTATCATAAAATTGCTATAGATAGAAATGATGTTATTTGGTTAGGTTCTATATCAAATGGCATTACTAAATTTGATGGTAATGTCTGGTCTAAATTTACAAAAGAAAATTCCGGTTTGGTTGGTAACGCTATTACTGAACTTGAAATTGGACCGGATGGACATCTTTGGGTATGTACACTAACCGGTTTAAGTGAATTTGACGGAATAGCTTGGAAAAACTATCGTGCGGATATGCAAAACGGCTTGCCAAGTGATGTCATTAATGATATTGCATTTGAATCCGATGGAACTCCTTTGGTAGCCACAAAGAACGGAATTGCCCGGTATAAAAATAATAAGTGGGCAGTCTACCGGTTTGAACTGAATTTCCCTGAATCGTTTACTGCTGCCGATAAAAAAGATCAAAATTATTATACCGGTATTGATGTTGATAATGAGGGTAACTGGTGGGCAACCAGATTAAGAAACGGAATTGCACATTGGAACGGCAATAATTGGAGACATTATTTTACTTATTTTGATGATGATGTACCTGAAAGAAATATTTATTATAATATTGTTACTCATACGGAAAATGAAATCTGGTTTGGACATGCAATTAATGAGGTAAACAACGCCCTTGTTGGTTTATCGTCCTTTATTAATGGGGAGTTTGATAAGCAAAGTTACAATGAATTTTTTGGTGCAGAGGTTAACAGTATTAAAATTAAAGATAATAATGAAAAATGGATTTCAACAGACAAGGGTCTGTTCAGATTTATTAATTATCCGAATTTGACAGTTTATTCGAAAAAAACTACTCCTCTTGTAACAAGTGAAATTAAAGACGTTGCATTCGATTCTAAAGGTAATGTTTGGGTAGTAACTTTTTTTAATGGAATTTACCGGTTTAAAAACAATAAACCATAAAAAAGTAATCCCGCCAACTTAGCACTTTCACAAATCTATTTTTTTACGTAGTCCATTCCACCAATAAAAATAAGAAACACTCACTTGCGTAAAAATTTCCTTTAAAATTCCATTGGTGGTAATATAGTTAATTTACCTTAACACTAACTGTTAACCAGGATTTACACTTTTCTAACTTCACATTTATTTTCTTGCCGAAAATGCATATTTCAAATAGGCACATCATTTGTATAATCTTTTCAAAGTTTAATCGGAAAACTTATGCAATCATTGTTAATTGTAGTTAAGGAAGATTTTTTGGCTAAAGGAATTGCCCTTGCACTTATGGATGATTTCCAAAGTATACACACAACAAAAAATTCTTACGATGCGTTTAAAATTTTGGAAAGAGAAAATATAGACGTGGTAATAACAGAAATTATATTTGATACAATTGAGAGTAACGTTTATCTCAAAAAGATAATAAATCTGTCAAAACGCGGAAGTTCAGTTATAGTATTAAATGATGCTTCTTTATCGTTGCCTCAATTTAATAAGCAGATAAATATTATTATTCAGCAAAAACCAATATCAATTAAGCGGATTAAAAAAATCATCGAATCGGTATCTGAAAGGAAAATATAAATAAACCCAATTGGAGGTAAATAGCATGAAAAAAATAATATTAATACTTTTTCTATTTGTTGTATATCAGGTTCCGGTTTTCCCCCAATTAGTAAATCCCAATTTTACTAATAAGCAAAAAAATGAAATTAAATCTTTAAATCGCTCGTTCATATTATTAAATAAACTCTTGGAGAAAAACCTTAAAACTGAAAAGATAATCCCTAACAAAAGAAAAAAAATAGTGTCAATAGATGAAGGAGGAATAAAATCATCACTAATAGAAGTTTGGTTAAATAATGCATGGACAAATTCAAAGCTTACAACATTTTTTTTGATGCAAATAAAAATGAAACCGGTTTTCTTATACAAAGCTGGGATGTTAATAAATGGGTAAATGATATAAACTATGGAATAACTTTAGACGATGATGCTAAGCCTATAATCGACAGTATGCAAGTTTGGAGAGATGATAAATGGGAAAATTTTTTCAAACATTTTTATTCTTATAATGCAAATAATGATATGATTGAGTGGCTTACTAAAATATGGAACGATACAACTGATACTTGGGAGGAGATGATGAAATCGGTTTTAACCTATGATAGTGAGTTTAAATTAATCGAAGACTCAAGCATGATGTGGAGTGATACAGGCTGGAGTCCGTTTTCCAGAGATTTCTATTCCTATAATGATAAAAATTTACTTGTTTCTCACATATCGCAGAATTGGATGGAAACCGAGTGGGTAGATTGGGATCGAGTTACATTCACTTATAATAATAAGGACCTTTTAATTGACAGGTTAACCGAAAGCTGGCTTTTCTTCTCAAACAA
>JAJRZB010000090.1 GCA_024275455.1 Bacteroidota bacterium
GCAGCGGTCTATCTATTAAAGAAACTTAAATAAAAACCAAATATTATATTCTATATTTAAAATAGTATTTTCTTTAACGTATTTTTTTGGAAAGTAAGGAAAAGCTTCATTAGATCTTTTTGTAATAAATAATACGTGCTCCCACCGAAGATTAGCACATAAAAATGTATAACTGCCATTTTGGCAGACTTAATAAAATTGGATAGATTCGAGCCATAAAGCCATTGACTTATTTTTACGAGTATGAAATTGATAAAATATTTGATCGATATTTAAAGTAAACAAAGCAATTGCTTTGTAAATCTTATTTATGTTAAGTATATAAATAGATAGTTTGTTTCAACCAAAAAATTAAATTAATGATTAAACTTGCTATTTTATAACAAGTTATATATTTTAGCTCAAGTTCAATTAGGGGATTATTATGAAAGATTTTGGTCTTAAAAAATTATATTATTCAATATCTGAGGTGAGCAAACTGACAGACCTCGAACAATATATTTTAAGATATTGGGAGTCTGAATTTGAGCAACTTAAACCATCAAAAAATCGAGCAGGAAATAGAATTTACACAAACAAAGATATTAAGATGATTCTTCTAATAAAGAATCTGCTCCGGGAAGAAAAATATACAATAGAAGGTGCAAAAAAAATATTAAGTGATCCGGTTGAGTTAAAAAATATTTCTTCTAAAAAGCTTGTACCACAAACTCATTCCCCAGAACCAAAAACATCAGTTCAAAGTAGAGATTTAAAAAGAGACCTTGCTGAATTAAGAAACTTTTTAGTAGATTTACGTTCTAAGATTTAATATTCGGAACGTGGCGCAGTCCGGTAGCGTACTTGACTGGGGGTCAAGTGGTCGCGGGTTCAAATCCCGCCGTTCCGACTAAATCTTTTCAGCAATCAAATCAACAAATCTGAGAAAAATTTGAATCATGATAAACCGCAATGTCATTGCGGTGTCTTTGGAATTTTCGGTATAGATAACCCGGCTATTTATACTTATTATGGATTACACGCTTTACAGCATCGTGGTCAAGAGGCTTCCGGCATTGTTACTGCAGAACTAAATGAAAATGAAAAAACTATTTTCAAAATGCATAAAGGAATCGGATTAGTTTCAGAAGTATTTTCCGATCCCGAATTATTTGAAAATAAATTATCCGGTTATTCTGCAATTGGTCATAACAGATATTCAACAACCGGAGCTTCAGAATCGTTAAAAAATATCCAACCGTTTTCTGTAAAATACAGACAAGGGAATATTTCAATTGCCCATAACTGACAGCTTACCAATGCTGATATTATTAGAAAAGAACTAATTGAAGATGGAGCTATTTTCCAAACAACCAGTGATACAGAAGTTATTTTGCACCTTATTGCAAGAAGTAAATTGGAAAATCAAATTGATCAAATAATTGAAGCGCTCCGTAAAGTTAAAGGAGCATACTCAATAGTAATACTTACCAATGATAAGTTAATTGCAGCAAGAGATCCTAACGGCTTTAGACCTTTATCATTGGGTAAAATTAACGGTTCATTTGTTATTGCCTCTGAAACATGTGCTTTTGATATTAATAAAATAGAGTTCATTAGAGATGTTGAACCAGGCGAGATTATTGTAATTGATAAGAATACAAAAACAGTTAATGAAATAAGAAGTTTTAAATTGTTTGATGAAAGTATTCCCATAAAACATTGTGTTTTTGAATATATTTATTTTTCCAGACCGGATAGTAAAATATTTGGATCAAATGTTGATAAAATTAGAAGAAAACTTGGAAAGGTTTTGGCTAATCATCATCCTGTATTACCTGATAAACCTGAAGAAAAGGTAATTGTAATAAGTGTTCCTGATAGTTCGAATACTGTAGCAATCGGATATCAGAATCAGCTTATTAAAATGGGTATTAATTCAAAACATGAAATCGGGTTAATTCGAAGTCATTATATTGGTCGTACTTTTATTATTCCGGGACAAGCTAAAAGAGAAGTTGGAGTGCGTATAAAATTCAATACCGTTAAAGGAGTTTTGGAAGATAAAAAAGTTGTTTTAATAGATGATTCAATTGTTAGAGGAACAACATCCAAACAACTTGTAAAATTAATTAAAGAAGCGGGAGCGCGATCAGTTCATCTTAGAATTTCTTCTCCGCAAATTATTCATCCATGTTATTACGGAATGGATTTTCCATCAAAAGAAGAATTAATAGTGAATAGATTTAACGGTAATATTAATGAGATTGAAAACTATCTTGATGTAGATTCTTTGGAATATATGACTTTGGATCAAATGTTAGAAGCAATGATAGATCATGTTCCAAGTGAATTTTGTACAGCATGTTTTTCTGGAGACTATCCGATTCCGGTAAATACCAATTTTGAAAAGTCTGTTTATGAAGAATAGAATTTTAATTCTCATCTTTTTCTTCTTTTCCGCATTCAATTATTTTGCCCAAACAACCTATTTTGTTAAATTTAAAAAGGATTTCGGCCCTAAAAAAAGTAAGCTGCTCTTATCTGAAGTTCTTAAAAAAAACAATTCGCAAAAACTAATTACAGAAGAAATTATTGAAAAAGAAATAATCTCATTTATCAAAAAATACGGCAGACTTAATAATGAATTAGATAGATTATTTGAGATTAAAATTGCTACTGATAATTCTCATAAAATTTTACAAGAACTGCAAAATAACAGCAATGTGGAATATATTCAAAAAGCTAATAATTATAAAATTGATTTAATACCGAATGATTCACTTTTTTCCGAGCAATGGTGAATAGAAAACGTTAATGCTCCCGACACTTGGGATTTAATAAATTTGGAAAATAAAGAAGTAATTTTAGCTGTAATAGATACCGGAATAGATTTCGAACATCCTGATCTTAAAAATAGAATATTTAAAAATTCCGGTGAAATGGGTATTGACAACAATGGGAATAATAAATCTTCTAACGGAATTGATGATGATAACAATGGTTTTATTGATGACTTTCAAGGTTGGGATTTTGTAAATAAAATAGACATTTTTCCTGCCGATGTTAATGATGATTTTACCGACTGGGATAATATTCCTATGGATGAGAACGGCCATGGTACAAATATTAGCGGAATAATAGGCGCAGAACATAATAACATTGGAATTGCCGGTGTAGATCCGAATGTAAAAATATTAAATTTACGTGCTTTTGATAAAAACGGAAACGGTGATGAAGATGATGCGGCTGCAGCAATAATCTACGCTGTAAAAATGGGAGCAAAAGTAATTAACATGAGTTGGGGTGATACAGAATTCTCCAATGTTCTTAAAGATATTATTCAGTATGCTTATGAAAATAACGTTATATTAGTTGCCAGTTCAGGCAATGCTTCATCAGATTTACCACATTATCCTTCAAGTTTTTCTCAAGTTATTAGTGTAGGAGCAATTCAAGAAAATAATGCACTTGCAAGCTTTTCAAATTACGGCTCTACCATGGATTTAGTTGCCCCCGGTTCGCAAATAATAACGACCGGGCTGAAAAACACTTATAAGAAAGTCAGTGGTACATCGGCAGCTGCTCCTTTTGTAAGCGGTGCGGCAAGTATTATCGCATCTTTAAAAGATTATAAAAATGAAGAAGTAAAGCAATTATTAAAATCGACTGCAAAAGATTTGGGTGATATAGGATGGGATGAAAAGTATGGTGCAGGCGGATTGAATATTTTGAAAGCCGTTTCTTTACTAACACCTTCGGAAATTAAATTTAATTTCCCGGAGCAAGATTTTGCAACTTCCGGTGATTCGTTGAAAATTAGAATTACTTGTGTCTCTCCTTATTTTAAAAATTACTCGCTTTTTTACGGAGTTGGATTTAATCCTACTGAATGGCAAGAGATAGAGGTAAAAAATAATGATTACCAAATAGTGAATGAAGTTGTTAATCATCTTGATCTGATAAATTTTCCGGATACTTCGTATACACTAAGATTAATAATGAATAAAATTGACAATACAAATCTGGAAGAGCGTATTAATTTTTCCGTTGATAGATCGCCTCCCAAAATTGTTTCTTTTAATCTTTTTCCGGCAATGCTTAATGATATCGAAACTGTTCAAGTTTCACTTGTTACTGATGATTTTACTACCGCAAAGTTATTTTACAGAACCATAAATAGCGGTGAAGCATTTAAACAAATATCTTTAGACGGATTTATAAATGAAGCTAATTTTGTTTCACAAAAACATTTTGGATTTTTACCTGAAGAAGAAGTTATGACCTGTATCGATCACGAGTTTTATTTTGAGGTTATTAATTCATCGGGATTAACAACAATTCTAAAAGACGGAGAAAGTTATTTTAGAATGAATAACTCAATAAAAAGAGAAGTAATTGGGAGCACACAAAAAGAATTTTCTTTGCCAACAGGTCGTATTTTTCCAGAAGCAGTTAAATTTGGAAATTTACCGAGTGATTATATTTTACTGAACGAAACCGAGACTTCATCTGATTTAAGTATTTTTAAGTTCGGCAATAATGAATTTATCAAAGAAAAAACAATCAAAAAAAGAATTCCAATATCGGTTGGTGATTTTAATAAAGACGGTAAAACAGATATTCTAAATCTTTTTGTTAAAAACGGATTTATTGAAACTCAAGAAAGCATTAATTCGCTAAACTTGATTAATGTTTTCTCAGACACAAGCGGAAATTTTTGGCCTTCAATGGCAGCAGATATTGACGGTGATAATAATTTTGAAATAATCTATTTTGTTGATGATACCACGTTTTCTGTTACAGAAGTTCAGTCGAATTTTAGTCTAAATAAAGAAACTACATTGCATAACTTTGTAACTCCGGAAAATGGTGTTGCTTCCTCAATTTTTAGAAATAATCTTACGTTGATTAGCGATTTTGATAACGATACAAAAAATGAAATAGTTACTGTTGATAATTTTGGCAGAATTTTATTTTATCAAATTAATGGAAATGGAAGTTATAAAAATGATTTTATTGTTGAACCGTTTTATCCAATTGAATCTAATTCAACATTAGCTATGGGCGATTATAATGGTGACGGACAAATTGATTTAGCAATTTTAATGGAGTTTGAAGAGAATGTTTTTACAACTCCGTTAATCTATTCAGCGGTTATTTCTTTTATTGATGGGCGATTAGTTTATCTTTTTCAAAATATGTTTATTAGTACCGAATCTAATTTTGTGAGTAGTTTTCAGAAGCAGTACAGAGCACTTAAGTTTATTGATTTTAACAATGATGACAAGGATGAGCTGATAATTTATACTTTTCCAAATTATTATATGTTTGAATATGTTGATCAAAATAATTCAAAACTTATTGATTTTAAAACAAATGTAAACAGTCAGTCGATTTTTATTGGAGATTTGGATAATAACGCTTTAAGTGAATTCTCCATACCGGATAATAAGACTCTGAATTTTTACGAACTTACAAATAATAGTTTAATGCAGCCTCCGGTTATTACAGATTTTTACAGCATCGATACCAATAGAAATTATCTGGAATGGAAGGGAAATAATTTACCTGTTTATATTTATAGAGGGGAAGAGGTTAATAATCTTACTCTGTACGATTCATCAATTGCAAATATTTTTATTGACTCTAACACAATTGCGTATAAAAATTATTTTTATACAATAGCTAATTATGATGTTCTTGATGGCAAATTGATTTCATTAAAAAGTAGAATTGTTAATATTTTCAGTCATGCTCCCATTTTGTTAAACAACGTAATTGTTAATAATAACAAAAATATTGAACTGAAATTTAACGGAACTGTAAGTACAAATAAAATAACTGCTCAAAATTTCATTATTGATGATAAAATAATTCCAAATACATTTGTATTATCTTCACAAAATTCGTTTTTACTTTCATTTACTGATAAACTGGAAGTCGGAAATCATACAATTAAAGCCTCAAATTTACGTGATTTTTATAATTCCCCAATTAAAGATACATCTCTTACGTTTGAAATTTTTGAAAATAATGATATTAATGAACTAATTATTTCTAATTTTAGAATAATTGATAATCATAATTTAATTATTAGATTTAACATGAGCTTAGATTCCATAACAGCCTTAAATACAAGTAATTATACTTTGGTACCTAATAATAATATTAAATCTATTATGTTTTCAAATGATAACTCTGAAATTCACCTTTCAACAGAGAATCCGTTTGGTTCAATCGGAAGGGAATATGTTCTTAATGTAGAAAATGTTTACTCATCTGTTGAGTCGGGTTATCTAAAAATAAGTGATAATTCTGGTAGTCAAATTATTTTAACTGGAAAAGCGGAAAATTTAGATGGATTATATGTTTATCCCCAACCGGTTAATATAAATACTTCTTCAGTGCTAACTTTTGCAAACATACCAAATAACGTTGAAATACTAATTTATGACTTAAATGGCAGATTTATTAATAAAATTTTGGAAGAAGATGGTAATGGCGGAGTCGATTGGGATTTGAGGGATGAAAATTCAAAATTAGTTTCTTCCGGAATTTACTTTTATAAAGCCATTTCAAAGGATAACTTTGGGGAAACAATTCAAGAAAAATTAGGTAAGTTTGCAGTAATTAAATAATTAATTTTAATGAAAATTACATTTAAAAAAATACATACAGTCTCTAATTATATTAGTTTTTCAAGGATTTTACTCGGAATTCCAATATTCTATTTTGTGAGCCATATAGAAAATATCGAGGGAGCACGGTATATCTTGGTTGGGTTATATTTTACTGCATTTTTAACAGACATACTTGACGGTTATTTTGCACGTAAGTTTAATGATATTTCAGAACTTGGAAAAATAATTGATCCGCTTGCAGATAAAATACTAGTGATAATGGTTGTTATTTACCTTTACTACTTCAATATTATACCAGACTACTATTTTTGGATTGTTGTTCTGAGGGATTTAATTATATTTACCGGCGGAATTTTTGTGAGTAATAGAATTGGAATTGTTCTCCCATCAAATTATTTGGGCAAAGCAACGGTTTTGTCTATCGGTTTTTTTATTATAACGGTTACGTTGGGAGCAAGCAGAGAAAGTACAATTTATGCTTTATTTTTATATCTAAGTATAGGATTAAGTTTTGCATCTGTTATAGGATACGGATTGCGGGGGTATAAAGAAATTAAAAAGGTAAAGAATGAAACTATTTAAAAATTTTAATTTTGATAAACTAAAAGGCGGATTATCCAAAACCCGTGAAAAAATAGTAACAAGTATAACAGAAACAATTAGCGGAAAAGCTAAAATAGATGAAGAAGTTTTAGATGAATTGGAAGAAGTTCTTATCACCAGTGATATTGGGATGGAAACTTCCGAAAAAATAATTGAAGCGACAAGAGTAGCTTTAAAAAGTGAAAAAGAAAGAACCGAAGAAAAGATTTTGGAAGTTATAAAAAATGAATTGGTTAAAGCATTAGATAAAAATGAAATTGTGTCTGAGTATACCAAACTTGAGAATTACAAACCTTATGTAATTCTTATTGTTGGAGTTAACGGAGCCGGAAATACGACAACAATCGGAAAATTAGCTCACAATTACAAACAAGCTGGTTTGGAAGTTGTGATTGGATCCGCAGATACTTTTAGAGCTGCTGCAAATGAGCAGCTTCAAATTTGGGCAAATAGAGCCGGAGTTGATATTATCCAACGGGAGCACGGTGCTGATCCTTCTGCAGTTGCATTTGATACATTGAATGCAGCGAAAAAAAGAAATGCAGATATTGTAATTATTGATACTGCCGGAAGGTTACACACAAAAAATAATTTAATGGAAGAATTAAAGAAAATAAGAAGGGTTTTAGGTAAGGTTTTAGATTATGCCCCGAACGATACATTTTTAGTAATTGACGGAAATACAGGACAAAACGGATTAATGCAAGCAAGGGAATTTTCTAAATATACAGAACTTAGCGGTTTAATAATTACAAAGTTGGATGGTACTGCAAAAGGTGGAATTGTATTTCAAATTACAGCAGAACAAAATATTCCGGTTAGATATATTGGTGTTGGAGAGGGAATTGAAGACCTTCAAACATTTGACTTAAAGGAATTTGTTAATGCTATTTTTGATTAAAAAATAATAACACGATATTTAAATTTGATAAAAATATTTTATAATTTTCGTAGTTTATATCTGTGAGAACCTGCCTGACGGCAAGGCAGGTCATAAAAAATCAGTGTCATCTGCGTTCTATTTTTTTTTGTTTTCTCAGACTACTTTTTAGTTAAAAACTATTTCTTAAAATATGGATAACAATTGAACATACTTATTAAACTTGGTAATTTCTTTTTTCATAATAGAAATTGGCTTTTCCCGTTTTTTTATATCTTATTATTTATTCCGACAATTAAGATATCGGATAATTACAACAATCTTTTAATTATAGGGATAATAATTACTATAATTGGGTCACTTATAAGATTCTTAACAATCGGTTTTGTTTATATTGCAAAAAGCGGTGTTAAAAACAGAATAAATGCCAGTCAACTATTAGCGGAAGGATTACTTAAACACTCAAGAAATCCATTGTATGTTGGAAATGTAACAATTATGCTTGGAATGACAATTCTTTCAAATTCTCTGCTTGCAGTTTTTATATTATTTCCGTTTTTCGTTTTTATTTACTACACAATAATTTTTTCCGAAGAAAAATATTTAACCGAAAAGTTTGGAAAGGAATACCTCGAATATAAATCAAAAGTTAATAGATGGTTATTCAATTTTAAAGGTTTTGGCGAAACTCTAAAAACCACTAAGTTTAGCTGGAAGCGTGCTCTTAGAGTTGAGTATGGAGTTATTTTCCTTTGGATGATACCGGCAACAGTTTTAATTTTTCTTCAGTTACATAGATTAAATGGTATAGAATTTTATTTAAAATACCGGATTTTACTGTTTGCCATAATTTTATTTGAGATAATACTTTATTCTTTAATTCGCTTTTTAAAGAAAACTAAAAGATTAAGAGATTAGAATTTACTCATTTTAGACTGCTTAAATAGATCAAAAGAATAACGAATAAAAAAAAATATTTTTTTCTTTGAGAAGATCTCCTTTCAAAGAAAGTATCTTGAACATATTTGGAAAAAGACTTTTGAAAAAATTAATTATGATTTTGTTGATATTAACACTTATAATGTCAATTATTAGTTGTAGTGAAGAATCAATACCTACTTCGACTACATCATGTGAGACGTTCTTTGTTCTACAATTTGAGCAAAGAGAATATGATGGTAATAATACTATAAAAGCAACTTTTTTTTCAACAAATTTTACTAAGATACCCACAATCATAATAAATGATCAAAAAATGGAAAAATTTATTGTTAATAGCGGAGTGATTGGGGATATTTATAATATTCCATATTCAAAAAAAATAGATTATAGTATTTCTCTTAACGATAAGATTACATCTGGTTCTATAAATATGCCCTCTAAACCTAATAATATATCTGTTAATGGTACTAAAATGATAGAAAAACAAATTACTACTATTTCAGATTCAAATAAGTTTAATTTAATTTGGGATTCTGATTTATATGATTATTTTATTTTTAGTTGGGAGTCAGATTCCATAAATATTACAAAAACAACCCAATATAAATCTTTGATATTTGATTCTGATAGTTCAAGATATTATTTTTTTAGTATTTATGCCGTAAATGGAGCGCTGATAGAACCAGGAGCAACCCCTAATGTAATAGGAGAGTACGGTAATGGATATGTTAGTGCGAAAACCGATATTAGTTATTTTAGAATATATATTCCCACTAACTAGTAACTTAATGATATTTTAAGATTCAGCAAGTCTTATCGTTTATTACTAACTGAAAACTTACAACATAGAAATATCTTCATCAATTCATTATATTTATAAGTTAAATAAAAAAGAAAGAATTACATTTGAATAAAAATAGAGTAATTGTTGCAATGAGCGGAGGGGTTGATTCATCCGTTGCTGCGGCATTATTAAAGCAAGAAGGCTACGAAGTAATCGGTATAACAATGAAAACCTGGGGGTTTATGGAAGTTGGTGGTGCTCCCAAACATGAATCCGGTTGTTGCTCTCTGGATGCAATTTTTGATGCAAAAAGTATTGCTACAAAATTTGATTTTCCGCATTACACAGTGGATTTTACTAAAGCATTTGAAGGTGCTGTAATTGAAGATTTTGTAGATGAATATTTTAACGGGAGAACACCTAATCCGTGTGTAATTTGCAACAGAAAAATCAAGTGGGAAGAAATGCTGTTCAAAGCTGATTCCCTTGATGCATATTATGTTGCTACAGGTCATTATGCAAAAATAGAATATAATGAACAAACAGATAGATATAGTTTAAAGTTAGCGGAAGACTCAAACAAAGACCAGACATATACACTTTGGGGATTAACACAAGAAAGTTTATCAAGAACTCTTTTGCCACTCGGTAAATATAGTAAACCGGAAGTAAGAAAAATTGCCGAGGAAATGGGTATAAAAACTGCAAATAAACCTGATAGCCAAGAAATTTGTTTTGTTGCAGATAACAATTATGAAAGATTTTTAAGAGAAAGGGTTCCCGAAAAAATTGCTGGAATTGAAGAGGGATATTTAATTTACAAAGGTGAGAAAATTGGGTCACATAAAGGAATACCCTTTTATACGATTGGTCAAAGAAAAGGTTTAGGTGTTGCTCTTGGAAAGCCGGTTTATGTTAAAAATATAAATAAAACAGATAATATTGTTGAGTTAGGTGATGCTGAAGATTTGTTGCAAATTTCATTAACTGCAGATCAGGTAAATTACGTTAGTGTTAGTGAAATGAAAATCGGGAGCACGGTAATTGCGAAAATCAGATATTCCGATAAAGGTTCTCCGGCTGTAATAAAATATGCTGATAAATCAAAAATTAAAATAGATTTTATTGAGCCTAAAAGAGCAATTACTCCGGGACAATCTTTAGCTATTTATGATGAACAGGGATATTTACTAGCCGGAGGTATTATTACTAAGGAATAAATGATTTGTTGTTTTATTTATGAATCTTTTTATAATTTTATCGGTAAAAGAATATTGAAGTTATAGTTTTTTAGTAGGGAGGCAATTTCGAACAATATAACTCAAATAATCATGTCTTAAATGCAAGAGTACTTTTGCTAAATCAAAGTTACGAACCTTTAACTTTGTGCTCGGCAAAAAAAGCAATAATCTTAATTTATCTTCACAAAGCAGAGTTGGTTAATGAAAACCAAAAGCTTAAAGTCAGAACCGTTTCCAAATCATTTCCTTGGCCAAGTGTAATACGATTAAAATCTTATATTCGAGTACCTTACAATAACATTAATCTTACAAGAAAAAATATCCTTAGACGAGATAATCATAAATGCGGATATTGCGGTAGGGGAGATTTGCCTTTTACGGTCGATCATATTATTCCAAAATCCAAAGGTGGAAAAGATACATGGGAAAATTTAGTTACTGCATGTTTGCCTTGTAATAACAAAAAAGGAAATAGAACTCCCGAAGAAGCAAACATTAAATTAAGAATCAAACCACATAAGCCTAATTACATAATGTTCATCCTAAATTCGGTAAGCAGAATAGATGAAACTTGGAGACCTTATTTATTTCAGTAAATTTCTTTTGCAGAATTATCTTTCCCAAAAAATACTTTTATGAAAAAAACATTATTATTTATAATTCTTATATCCAATTTATTTTTTGCTCAAACTCCTTTTAATAAAGGAGTAAATTTATCGAATTGGTTTCAAAGCAGTTTCCCTGAAGAAATTCAATTTACGAAATATACCAAGCAAGATTTTATTTACCTAAAATCAATGGGGTGTAATATTATCCGCTTACCAATTAATATGCATGCTATGACTGCCGGAACTTCCGAACATAATTTAAATCCCTTTTACCTTTTTTTACTCGATCAAGTAGTTGATTGGGCAGAGGAGGTTAAGATAAATTTAATTTTAGATAATCACAGCTTTAGCTCGTCAGTAGCTACCGACCCAAACATTGATAAAATTTTAATACCGGTTTGGAAAAATATGGCTGAGCATTTTAAGGATAGATCAAATCTGATATATTATGAAGTATTAAATGAGCCTCACGGAATTTCAAATTTTAAGTGGAATAAAATTCAAGAATTGGTAATAACAGAGATAAGAAAAATTGATTCGGTTCATACAATAATTGTTGGTGCTTCCGGTTTTTATGGTTATGAGGATTTAGATTCGCTTCCAAATTATGATGATAAAAATTTAATTTACACTTTCCATTTTTATGAGCCGTTTTTATTTACTCATCAAGGAGCCGAATGGACAAGCATTTCAATGAAAAATATTACAAAAATTCCTTTCCCGTTTTATAAAGAAAAAATGCCAAAACTGAATAGTATTTATAATAATACATGGATTGAAACAATCTATAAAAATTATCATTTGAAAGGAACATATAGTTATATTAAGCAGCAATTAGCAATAGTAAATAATTTTAAGAAAAAACGTAATGTCCCGGTTTTCTGTGGAGAGTTTGGAGTTTTAACAACTTATAGTAATGTTAACGATAGAATTAAATGGTATAATTTTATAACGAAATATTTTAACTAAAACAAAATTGTCTGGACTGTTTGGGATTATAATGGAGAATATTTTGGTTTATTAAATCCGGGTAATTCTTTAGAAGAAAATAAATTACTTTTCGATGCTATTGGTTTTAATTATGTTGAAAAAAAATCTCAAAGCAAAACTATAAATAAGAAATTTTCAATCTTTATAAATTATGTTGAGAAGGGAATTGTACCAATAAAATCAAGTTCATCAGAGACTTTAAGTTATTCTATCGTTCGGCAATCAGAAGACAACTTCTCAATTTTATGGAGAAATACCGAAAAATTTAACAGTCTGATTTTTGATTTCTTACCTGATATGAATTTAAGTTCATTATTGCAGAAAGGATCAGTATTGTCTTTAAAAATTAAAACTGATTCTCCTCAAATTAAATTTGATATACGTTTTGTAGATAGTAAAAATAACACGGAAGATCATCCTTGGAGAAGTAGTTTTACTATTAACACAGATAGTTTCAATTCTTACAACACCTGGCATAAAATAAGTATACCTCTCACAGAATTTAAGGAAAAAGGTTCTTGGGATAACGGTAAATGGTATAATTTTGAAGGGAAATTTGATTGGACTGATGTTGATAAACTTGAAATTTCATTAGAATATGAACCGCTGATTAAAAAATCAATTTGGTTTGATGATATAGTTATTGAGTAGCTTTTAATTTCTATAATAAGATTAATAAATTTCGCTATTAGAGAGTGTTAAGGTGTGTGTTAAAATCTTTTTTCCGTATATCTAATTTCCCAGAACTTCCATTTACCTAACTTTTAATTAACTATTTTTTGTAACTTTATAAGTTAATATAAACTTAATATAAAAATACGGGTTATATGGCAGAGAAAAGAAGAATTTTAAGCGGTATGCGTCCAACCGGAAAATTGCATTTAGGACATTACGTTGGAGCTTTGGAAAATTGGGTAAAACTACAAAATGAGTATGATAGTTATCATCTTATTGCTGATTATCATGTGCTTACAACTAATTTGAATATTGATGATATTTATCAAAATACAATTGATATGGTGATTGATTGGCTGGTGGTAGGACTGGACCCTGAGAAAAGTCCTTTCTTCAGACAATCGCAAATTAAAGAACATACCGAATTGTTTTTGATATTCTCAATGCTTGTTACAAAAGCAAGATTAGAAAGAAATCCAACTCTTAAAGATCAGGTAAGAGATTTAAATATTGAAAATATTATTTACGGGCATTTGGGTTACCCGATTTTACAATCTGCAGATATTTTACTTTATAAGGGCGAAGGTGTTCCGGTTGGGGAAGATCAAGTTCCTCACGTTGAAATTACAAGAGAAATAGCACGTAAATTTAATAAGCAATACGGATTTGTTTTTAGAGAACCTAAACCGTTACTAACAAAATTTTCCCGTCTTGTGGGTTTAGATGGCGATGCTAAAATGAGTAAATCTCTTGGTAACACAATTCTTCTTTCGGATGAGCCGGATGTTGTAAATGCCAAATTGAAAAAAGCAAAAACAGATCCCCAGAAGATTCGTAGAAATGATCCGGGAAGACCTGAAGTTTGTCTTGTTTTTAGTTATCATAAAAAATTTAATCCGGATGAACTTGCTGAAATAGAGTCAGGTTGCAGATCCGGTGAGTTAGGTTGTGTTGATTGCAAACTAAAATGTTCATCAAAAATAAATGAATTTCTTTCACCGATTATTGATAAAAGGAAAGAACTTGAAAACAATTTAGATACAGTAAAAGAAATTCTTGTTAATGGTGAAACCAGAGCACGTTCTGTTGCTACAAAAACAATGGAAGAAGTAAGATCGGCAATGAAATTAGGGTAACAGTTGTATAAAATTAAATTAAATACTTTTGAAGGTCCGCTGGATTTACTTCTGTTTTTTATTAGAAGAGATGAGTTGGATATTTACGATATTCCAATTTCTCAAATAACAAAAGAATTTATTGAATACCTAGACCTTTTGGAACAGTTGGATTTGGAAATTGCCGGTGACTTTTTATTAATGGCTGCTACTCTTATGCAGATTAAAGTAAGGATGCTTTTAACAAAAGAAATTGATGAAAAAGGTGAAGAAATTGATCCGCGTACAGATTTAATAAACGCTTTAATTGAGTACAAACGATATAAAGAAATGTCAGAAGAGTTTTCCTTTTTAGAAGCTAATCAACGTAAAATATCTTTTAGAGGAAACTTTGAAAATGATGAAGTTGAAGAAAAACCGGAAATAGAATCATTATTAAAAAATATTTCCATATATGATCTGATTAAGGCATTCCAAAAAGCAATGATGGAAAAACCTAAGGAAGTTGTTCATGAAGTAAATAAAATAAATGTTACAATAGATGAACAGATAGATTTTATAATGGGTAAAGTAAATGAGTTTGGAAGAATTAATTTTATTAATCTGGCAATGGGAATTACGGAAAAAATTAGAATAGTAGTTACATTTATTGCTCTATTAGAATTAGTTAAAATGGGAAAAATCGGATTGAATGAATCGCCAAGATTTAATGATTTTGAAATTTATGTTATAAACAATGGATAATATTTATAAATCAATAATAGAATCACTAATATTTGCTTCGGATGATCCGATATCATCGAATGAAATTATTAAAGCAATTAAAGAAATTGATGGAGATGATATTGAAATTAAACCTTCGGATATTGAAAAAACAATTGCAGAGTTGAATGATCATTATAATCAGAAGGAATCTTCATTTAGAATAATCTCAATTGCAGAAGGGCACATATTTGCCACTAAACCGGAATATGCAAAGTATGTTGGTTTTCTTTCAACTGAAAAAAGTAAACGCCGCCTAAGTCAAGCTGCCTTAGAAACACTGGCTATTATTGCTTATAAACAACCAATTACCAAACCGGAAATTTAAACTATTAGAGGCGTAAACTCAGATTATATGATTAATACTTTGCTCGAAAAAACATTGATAACCATTAAAGGACGAGCCGAAACAATCGGAAGACCACTTATTTATGGAACTACGCCCGAATTCTTAAAGTATTTTGGACTTAACAAAATTAGCGATCTGCCCAGACCAAGAGAGATTGAAGAAATTGTAAAAGATGATGATTTTATTGAACAGAAAAGAAAAATTATGATGAATGAAATTGAAGAAAATTTAGAAAGTGATGTAATAAATAGTGAGGACCATGATAGTTCGGCTGAATAAATATCTTGCAGAGTGCGGTATTGCCTCAAGGCGTAAATCCGATTTACTAATCAGTGAAGGCAGAGTAAAAATAAACGGCAAACCTGTATTCGAAATGGGAGCTAAAGTTGATACTGACAAAGATGAAGTTCTTATTGACGGTGAAAAATTATTAACTAGAAAGAAAGTTTATTATTTGCTAAACAAACCGAAAGGTGTAATTACAACTACAAGTGATGACAAAAACAGAACTACTGTAGTTGATTTAATTCCCACAAGTGAAAAAATATTTCCGGTTGGCAGATTAGATTTTAATACAACCGGTGTTTTAATTTTAACAAATGACGGTAATTTTTCAAACAAACTTACTCATCCTACAAACGGTATTGAAATAGAATACGAAGTTAAACTTGATAGAGAGTTAAGTAAAGAAGATAAAGAAAAATTATTAAAAGGGATTTACTTGGATAGACGAAAAAGTAAATTTACATCAATTACCTTTCCTAAAAGAAATGTCTACCATTTTGTAAGAGTAATTACGGTGGAAGGAAGAAATCATTTTGTAAAAAGAATGTTTGAACATTTTGGATACAGAGTAAAAGATTTAAGTAGAATCAGATTTGGCAAATTCACTACAAAAAATTTAAGAAAAGGTGAATTCAGATTATTAACGGAAAAAGAAATAAAATTTTTAATGAAACAAAAGTAGTATTGGAGGAATGTTGGAAAACCAGTCAAATGAAAAAGAGCTAAATACCCTTATAGCAAGGCGATTTGAAGAATTAGAAGAAATTAAAAATAAAAATGTTCGCCCTTATGAATATGAATACGATGTTGATTCGTATTCAATGCAGATAAAAAATGATTATGAAAAATTTGAAGGTAAAACTGTTAAAATTGCCGGAAGATTAATGGCAATTAGAAAAATGGGGAAAGCATCTTTTGCCCAAATTCAAGATAAAGAGGGGAGAATACAAATTTATCTGAGAAGAGACGAAATAGGTGAACAATATGCAATATTCAAATTACTGGATATTGGTGATTTAATTGGTGTTGAAGGATTTGTTTTTAAAACTAAAACCGGGGAAATTTCGGTTCACACAAAATCGTTAACACTGCTTGCAAAATCATTAAGACCAATTCCCATTGCAAAAGAAGTTGTTGATGAGAACGGCAATAAAAAAATATACGATCAGTTTGCCGATAAAGAATTACGTTACCGCCAACGTTATGTTGATTTGGTTGTTAATCCGGAAATTAAAGATGTGTTTGTAAAGAGATCGAAAATAATTACTTCGATGAGAAATTTTCTTGATAATAATGATTTCTTAGAAGTTGACACTCCGATACTCCAAAGTTTATATGGCGGTGCTGCTGCAAAACCGTTTGTAACACATCATAATGCACTTGATATAAAATTATACATGAGAATTGCCGATGAACTTTATTTGAAAAGATTGATTGTTGGCGGTTTTGATAGAGTGTACGAAATTTCCAAAGACTTTAGAAACGAGGGAATGGATAGAACTCATAATCCCGAATTTACTATGATGGAGATGTATGTAGCTTACAAAGATTATAATTGGATGATGTACTTTGTTGAAAAAATGGTTAACCATATAGCTATAGAAGTTCTCGGATCGGCAAAAGTTAATATTGAAGGAACGGAAATAGATTTTTCACCTCCGTGGAATAGAATTTCTATGGTTGATGAAATTAAAAAAGAAACCAACATTGATGTTCTATCAGTTGGTAAAGAGGACCTGGCTGAAGATGTTAAGAAAAGAGGTGTTAAACTAACCGGTGGAGAAAGTAAAGGTAAGTTAATTGATGAATTATTTTCCATAGTTGTTGAACCAAAACTAATTCAACCGACTTTTGTTATGGATTATCCTGTTGAACTTTCACCTCTTGCTAAGAAACATAGAACAAGAGAAGGTTTGGTAGAAAGATTTGAAGGCTTTGTTCTTGGTAGAGAAATATGCAATGCTTTCAGTGAATTGAATGATCCTATTGACCAAAAAGAAAGGTTTGAAGAACAATCCAGATTTATTGAAGAAGGAGATGAAGAAGCTCATCAAATTGATGAAGATTATGTTAGAGCTTTAGAATATGGCATGCCGCCTACTGCCGGACTTGGTGTTGGTATTGATAGGCTGGTAATGCTTTTTACTAATCAATCTTCAATAAGGGACGTAATTTTATTCCCTCAAATGAGACCCGAAAAATAGATTATGATGAGTATGGTGAAATTTAAATATGCTAAACTCCTAATCTTAATCATACTCTTCACACTTTTAGGATCAGAATTTGAGTTATTTGCTCAGGCAAAAAATGGTAAAAATAGTGATAGGGTTAAAGTTCCTATTAGTTTAATGAGCAAAACAATTCCATTTCAAGTTGACCCGTTAAAAACTGAAATTGATTATAAAATGCTTACCGGTGTTGGTCTTAGTTATTCTTATTTAATTTATAAGATTAATCAATACTATGCGAATACTTGGTGGAAAGAAGATTCAAATTACATTAACGACGGTTCTTTTAATGTTGTCCAAGATAATACTTATGCCAAAAACATAGATAAAATTGGACATGCTTTTGGAGCAATGGTTATCTCTCATTTTATATCTGCCGGATTTGAAGCTGCTAATTTAGATGAAGAAACATCCGTTTGGCTTGGAGCTGCCGGAGGTTTAGGCATGCAGTTATTTGTTGAAATAAATGATGGTTTTGCACCAATTGATAAAATTACCGGGAAACCTAAGTGGGGATTTAGTCCGGGTGATGCAATATCAAATTTTCTTGGGGCCAGTTATTTTGTGGCAAAATATTATTATCCGTACTTGAATAATTTTCAATTGAGGGCCAGTTATTTTCCTTCAGATGCTTTATTGAACGGTGATAAACCGGATAATAATTTTTCGGATGATTATGAAGGTCAGAAAATGTGGTTAGCTTTTAGAATGAAAAATCTTTTACCGAAAAATATTGCTGAGTATTGGCCTTCATTTTTAATGCTTTCCATAGGCTATTATGTTAGCGGCATAGGAGATTACTATAATAAACCGATTAAACAATATTATTACTTGGCTTTTGATCTTGATGTTGAAACTATTCCGCTTTACGGAAAATTTTGGTCGTTTATAAAAAACACATTTAACATGCTTCATTTTCCTATGCCGGGAATTCAAATTTCAGATGATGGAATATCCTTTTCTTTAATAGTTTATTAATATGATTAAATACAGCTTTATTATACCTACATTGAACGAGGAGAAATTACTGCCTCAATTATTAGATATTTTAGATGATAAGGAATTAAAAAATAAATATAATTTTGAAATTATTATTTCCGATGGCGGTAGCACAGATAAAACAATTGAAATTATCCAAAAGTATGATATTGTTATCTTGACCAATGATAGCGGTAAAAAACAGAATATTGCAATTGGAAGAAACCTTGGAGCAAGTATTGCGAAAGGAGATATTTTAATTTTTCACAACGGGGATATTTTGCCGGGTAACTTTGAATTAATGTTAAAAACAATTTCCGAAGAATTTTTAAATAGTAAATATCTTGCAATGACGTGTTGTGTAAAAGTTTTTAAATCAGAACAGAAATTTGTAGACATAATTTTTCAAACATTTTATAATTATTATTTTCATCTTTTAAATATACTTGGTATGGGAATGGGAAGAGGTGAATGTCATATTGTTAGAAAAGATGTTTTTAATAAAATGAATGGTTATAATGAAAATCTGGCGGCCGGTGAAGATTTTGATTTATTCAGAAGAATTAGAAAAAAAGGAAAAATTCTTTTTGCAAGAAAGCTTGTTGTTTACGAATCTCCGAGGCGGTATAGGAAATTAGGACATTTCAGAATTCTGTTTACCTGGCTGCTTAATAGTGTTTATATAATATTTTCGAACAAATCAAAATCTACCGAATGGCAAGAAGTAAGGTAGTTAAATATTTTAGAAAAATGAAAAATAAACTAACACTAATATTATTTGTAATCTTTTTTTCCGGAATAATTAAAGCCCAAGTAGGTTATGTACCGGTTGATGATGAAATATATCTTTTTCTTGAGAGAATGAATAATATCGGAGTGATATCTGATTATAATTCATTTGAGTTGCCCAAAACAAGAAAAACAATAACAAGTTATTTGGATAAAATATCTGAGAATAAAAATAAACTTGATAAAATCGATACTAAAAAATTAGAGTATTTTATTCTTGAATTTGAGTATGATAAAAATTATTCCCTTGAAAATTCATTATCTCTCTTGCCAAACCTGGATTTTAACTACTTATTTGCCGATAAAGAAAAATATCTCTACTCATATATTGATTCAAGTAAAACTTCATTATTCGTAAACTTTATAGGTGAGCTTGATTACTTGAATAACCTCAATAATCTAAGTGAAGTAAGTACAAATTCAACATTGTATAAATTCGGTGGAGAAATTACCGGTACTATTAAAAATAAAATTGGATTTAAAGTTAAAACAACAAATGGATCTTTTTTTGGTAATAAAAATTTAGCTCAAAGATATTCTTCGTTAAAGTATAATTATAAGTTTACTAAGGTTACAACTTCAGAGATTGGTAAAAACTTTTTTGATGAAACAGAAGCTTATTTATTCGGTGATTTTGATTTTATCAATTTTAAAATCGGTAACGATAGAAAACTTATCGGGCACGGCATTCATAAAACTTTGCTAAGTGATAATCCGCCGAGGATGGAATATCTTTCTTTAAATCTTCAATATAAATCATTAGGATTATCTTTTTTCCATGGTAAACTTCTCGGTAATCAACAGTTTGTTCTCGATCCTATACAAGGAGGGATTAACAAAGTTAGTGATAAATACCTTGTATATCATCGTCTTAGTATTTCTCCTTCCAAACATTTTCAACTCGGTATTGGTGAAATGATTATTTATGCGAACAGAAATATTGATTTATCGTATTTAAATCCGTTTAATTTCTATAAAAGTATTGAACACTCTAACCAAGATAGAGATAATACTATGTTGTTTTTTGATTTCCAAAATAACTCAATTGACAAATTGAAATTTTATTCGACTATTTTAATTGATGATATAGATTTTGGTAAAATAGGAACCGGCTGGTATGGAAATCAAACACTTATAAGTTTTGGTATTTTTTCCAGTCAACTTTATAATTATTTACCGATTGATTTTGAATTGCAGTATATAAAAATTGATCCGTATGTTTTTACACATAGAATTAGCAATAATAATTTTACTAACTTAAATTTCAGTATGGGTTCTACTCTTCAACCTAATAGTAGCTCAACAATTTTAAATATTTATTACAGACCTTATTACAAAGTTAACTTATCATTAAGTTTTACTTATTCGTTACACGGAGCAAATGTATTTGACAACAATAATAACTTAACAATAAACTATGGTGGAGATATTCTTTTAGGGCACAGGGTCTCCGATTCGGAAAAAGTTTTTTTACTAAAAGGGGATAAAGAAATTTATAGAATTACAAAATTTACAGCCGATTATGAACCGGTTAAGAATTGGATATTTTCTCTAAATATAAATTATTTTAATAATTCTTTAGCTGGGTCACAACATTCAAAAGAAATCTTCACTAGCTTCACATTATCTACAAAGTTATAATGGGGGATTTTTAATGTTCAAATCGAAATTAAGCTTAATACTAATTCTTTTCATATTGGTTTTGGGCATTAGCATTGGATTAATTTTTCAAGAATTTATTAATGATAATAAACTTTCTAAAGAAGCAGAAAAGTTTAATGAAATATTAAACTTAACAGAAAGTTATTATTATGAAGATGTAAATCCGGATGAATTATTTAATAATGCTGTAAACGGTATGTTAAGTGAATTGGATCCGCACAGCGTATACATTCCTGCAGTGGAACAAAAAGGAATTGATGAGCAATTTAAAGGACGTTTTGAAGGAATAGGAATAGAATTTCAGATTATTAATGATACTATAACAGTTGTTTCTCCCATTTCAGGTGGACCAAGTAAATCAGTAGGTATTGAGCCCGGTGACAGAATTGTAAAAATAAATGGAAAATCTTCTATAGGATTTACAAATTCCGATGTATTAAAAAAACTTAGGGGAGCTAAAGGAACATCTGTAAAAATACAAATTTTCAGACCCCTGGTTAATAAAACAATTGATTTTACAATTGTAAGAGATGAAATTCCAATTTACACTGTTGATGCTTCTATAATGGTTTCCGATAGTATCGGTTATATATCATTAACAAAATTTACCGAAACATCCAGTATTGAAATGAAATCTGCTCTAAATGATCTTACCAAAATGGGAATGAAAAAGTTGGTTTTAGATCTTAGAAATAACCCGGGTGGGTACTTAAAAAGAGCATTTGAAATAGCCGATATGTTTATTGATGGTCATAAAATGATTGTTTACACAAGGGGAAGAAGATCAGAACTGGATGATGATTTAACAGCTGTAAGAGAATATCCGTATGAAAAAATTCCATTAGTAATTTTAATAAACAGAGGCAGTGCATCTGCCAGTGAAATTGTTTCCGGTGCAATTCAAGATTGGGATAGGGGAATTTTAGTTGGTGAAACCACTTTTGGAAAAGGTCTGGTTCAACGCCCATTTCTTCTAGAGGATAGCTCCGCTGTGCGTATTACAATTTCAAAATATTATACACCTTCAGGCAGACAAATTCAGAGGCATTTTGAAAGTAAAGAAGATTATTATGCAGAAGTTCAAGACAGAGAAGAAAAAGAAGCTGAAAATATAAATCACACTTTGGAAATAGATTCAACTAAAAAAGTTTTCCATACGGCGGGCGGCAGACCCGTTGTAGGCGGTGGAGGAATAACACCTGATTTTATTGTTAAAAATAAAGAACTTACAGATTATTCAATTAAATTAAGAAGTAACGATTTATTTTATAAATTTGTAAGAAGATATCTTGATTCTAAAGGAAGTAGAAGATAAAATAACTACATTAAAGATTTCAACAAATTTAAAAATGAATTTAGCTTAAGTGATGTTGAATTAAAATCGTTTATTAAATTTGCTGAAAGAAATAAAATTAAATTTAATCGAAAAAATTTTCTTGAAGATCAAGAGTTTATTAAAACAAGTCTAAAAGCAGAAATTGCAAAAGACTTTTGGAACAACAATGGATTTTTCTCGGTTTTACTTGAGCTTGACAAACAGTTTTTAAAAGCGAAAGAATTACTATCTGAAAATTTTAAATTACTCTCTAATACCAAGTAATAAATTATGAATTTGCAAAATCTTGAAGAAATAAAAGAACAGAAAATATTTCCTTATAAAAATATTTTTCCTCAAATTCACGAAACAGTGTTTTTAGCATCCGGAGTAAAAATTATTGGGGATGTAGAAATTGGAAAGCATTCCAGTATCTGGTACAATTGTGTTGTTAGGGGTGATGTTCATTATATAAAAATAGGTGAAGAAACGAATATACAAGATTTAAGTATGCTTCATGTTACTAACGGAAGATATCCACTTAATATTGGAAATAAAGTTACAGTCGGACATAGTGTAAAGTTACATGGTTGTACAATTCAAAATTTATGTCTTATAGGAATTGGAGCAGTTATTTTAGATGGAGCTGTTGTGGAAGAAAACTCATTTATTGCAGCCGGATCGGTTGTTAAGCCTAATTTTATTGTTCCATCCGGCAAATTAGTAGCTGGGGTTCCCGCAAAAGTTATTAGAGATTTAATTACCGAAGAGATTAGTGATTTTTCAGCTTCGGCAGAAAGATATAAGAAATATACACAGATAACAGTCGATTCAATTCTAAATTCCGGAAAAGATAGTGCTTAGAAATTTATCGGTAAATACTAATAAAATATTTAAAGTCAATAAAAAAGAAGTTCATGATCTGGTAAAAAGAATTAGAGACGAACTAAAGTTTACAATTGAATTTGTAGAAATAAATTTTATAAGCTCGGAAGAGATAATTCCCATTAATAAAACGTATTTAAATCACAATTATTCTACCGATATTATTACCTTTAATTATTCCGGAGAAAATTATACTTTAGATAGTGAAATTTTTATATCTTTGGATGATGCCTCTGAAAATGCAAGAAAGTATAAAGTTTCATTAGATGAAGAGATTCTAAGACTTATTATTCACGGTTTTTTGCATTTATTAGGGTTTGATGATAAAGCAAAAGAAGACAGGAGAATAATGAAAAGAGAAGAAAACAAATTATTTAACAAATTGAATAATATTTCGAATAAAATTATAGCAAAATATGACAGCTAAAATTGTTGAAGTTCTTGCTAGAATTTTAGAAGGATTGAAAGATAATTACTCTTTAGAAGAAGTTACCAGAATAATAAATGCAAATACAGATTTTGATGACCAAACCGTTAGTGCGGCATTAGGATTAGTATTTGATAAATTCCTTACCAATAAACTTGCTTTGCATAGAAAACATTCGTTTAGCAGTAGGGGTTTTAGAATATTATCAGTTGAAGAATCAACTATTATCGGAACAGAAAATTACAACTATATTCAGCATTTAATAAATGTTGGATTATTAAATCCTCTTGATGTTGATTTATTAGTTGAACAAATGACAATGTTTCCTGAAGAAAAAGTTTCTAAAGATGATATCAACTGGATTATATTATTTTCGTTGGTAGATTTCGATGCGGAAGTACTTCCCGGCAGCAGAGTTCTTCTTTACTCATCCGATACAATAAATTAAGGATATTTAAATGGCTAAGAATCTTGTTTTGGTGGAATCTCCATCAAAAGCAAAGACTATTAATAAGTACTTAGGCAGAAACTATATTGTTGAAGCCACAATAGGACATATCAAAAATTTACCCAAAACTAAATTAGGTATTGACGTTGAGAATGGTTTTCAAGCCCAAATGTTAAATATTCGTGGCAAGGGTGATTTAATTAAAAGGATTAGAAAACTTGCGGCTAAAGCTGATAAAATCTTTGTTGCAACTGACCCTGATAGAGAAGGAGAAGCAATAGCACAAGATGTTGTTGAAATTCTGGAAGGTAAAACCAAGGC
>JAJRZB010000091.1 GCA_024275455.1 Bacteroidota bacterium
ATCATTATGATGTGACCATTCATTCTGACCAGTCTTTTTGACTATATGACAGCTCGGCCCTTACCATCATAATCCCGTTGTTACTTTTTTTCTTTTTTCCTAAAATAATATTTTATCGTTACATTAACATACGATGACAATTTGTCAGTTATGCAAAGGTTTCGAATATTTTTTATTTGATTTCAAAATTATTTTGAACTTGGGCAATATTTTTTTAAAACACATTCTTCACATTTTGGTCTTCTTGCAATGCAGATTTTTCTACCATGGTTAATAAACCAATGAGTTGAATTTACCCAATCTTCTTTCGGTAAAATATTTTTTAACTCTTCTTCAATTTTATCCGGATTTTTTGAATTAACTATTCCCAATAAATTAGTAATTCTTTTTACATGAGTATCAACAGCAATTGCAGGAATATTAAATGCATGACCCGCGACAACAGAAGCTGTTTTTCTGCCAACACCCGGAAGCTTTGTAAGTTCGTTAAAATCTTTTGGTACCTTAGAATTATGTTCATCAATTAATTTTTTGCAGCAGGCAATAATACTCTTTGCTTTTTGTTTATAAAACCCGGTTGAATAAATAATTTTTTCCAATTCGGAAATATTAGTATTTGCATAATCTTTTGCGGTTTTATATTTCTTAAATAAATCTTTGGTAACAATATTAACCCTGGCATCTGTGCATTGTGCCGATAGAATTGTGGCAACAAGAAGTTCTAAAGGATTCGAATAATTAAGTTGTGGTTTTGTATTTGGATATTCTTTTTTTAATAATCTGAAAATGGTTTTAATACGTTTATTTTCTGATATCATATTGCTCTTAGTATTTTATGTTGTAAGTCAACTTGCCAAGTTGATTTGATTATATTTTATTTAATTCCAACTTGTAAAAAATGACAACATAGCATATTATCTTACAAATGAATTAATAATTGATAACAATTATATACCTTTTCTAAAAATAACAAAATAAGTAACTTTAAGTTTATGAAAACTTTTCTACTAATTTGGTATTTATCTGTATCTGTTGTCTTTTCGCAAAACTTAAACTTTATAAAAGAGTTTGGTAAGTTTAAGTCGGCAGTATCTTTTACACTTGATTTGAACTCAAATTTCTATGTTGCCGACCAGCTTGAAAATTCAATTTATAAATTAGACTCTCTCGGGAATGATCTGCTGGATATTGGAGGATATGGTTGGGAAGCTGCTACTTTTGATAATCCGATTAATGTGTTTACAAATACATTAAGTGTTTATGTTGCTGATAAAAATAATAATAGAGTTCAAAGATTTGACAAAGACCTAAACTTTTTATCTGAATATCACGGTTCCGCTGAAAATTCTAATTACGAATTTGCCTATCCTACTTGTGTAGTAATTTCAAATATTGGTGATTTGTTTATTCTGGATTCCGATAATAATCGAATATTAAAGTTCAATTTAACCGGGGAATTTCTTTATGAAATTGGCGGAAACGATGCAGGAAATTTAGCAATTAATAATCCGAAAAATTTTACAACGGATAACAAAGGCAACCTTTTTGTATTGGATGATAATATAATAAAAGTTTTTGATGAATACGGAAACGGTCAGTTTGAATTTAAACCAATTATTGAAACGGAAAAAATAAAATTTTTTAGAGATAATTTATGGTTAATTAATAAATCATCAGTAGTTGAATTTAGTATGTCCGAACGTAAAATCATCTATAAATTTGAGAATTTTCCAAATCTTAAAGATGAAGAAATTGTAGATATAGAAGTTAATAATAACAATTTATTTATTTTAACTTCTCATAGAATTCTTAAATATAAAATAACAGATTAACTTGTTTCCCATCACTTCAAGATCCATTAATATTATTTTTTTTATTATCCTCTTTCTTTGGTGGATTGGACTAATGTGGGAAATTGTTGTCATTTATTTCCCGGATTTACTTTTCTTGTTTCCATTCTTAAAATATAATTACTCAATAGTCTGTCATACGCAGCCCGAGAAACTTTTCCAAATAAGTAATTTTCATACACTTGTCTGTTCCAGATGTTTTGGAATATATTCCGGCGCACTTCTTTCAATTATATTAATTTTATTCGGTTTTTATAAATCCCTAGGGACAAAGTTTCTTTTATTATCTTCTATACCAATGTTTGCAGATGTTATATTGTATTCGTTTGGTTTTTACACATATTAAAAATGGTTGGCATTCTCTACCGGAATACTTTTAGGTTCGGTAGGATTTTTTTATATTCATAGTTCGCTTCTAAGTTTTTTCGCTAAAAATAAAGGTGTAAATTGAAAAAGTATTTGCCGGCAATTGTAGCCGGATTTGGTGCCGGTGTTTTGCATGTTGTTCCTGTTGCAAAATCATTAACATGTTGTTTAGTTGTACCAGTTGCAGCAGTTCTTGCAATAATATTGGAACAAAAAGCCAATCAATTAACCGGAGATTTCGATTTAAAACGAGGAGCAATTCTCGGATTATTAACCGGAATTTTTGCTGCTTTGTTTGGTAGTTTTTTTGACATATTTATCACATTTATTACGAAGAACAATGACATAATTTTAGCTTTTAACCGTTTGGGGGAAACACTTGATGCATTCCCGGTTTCTGATAATATTAAAGAAGAAGTTATGACATTAATGAATTCAGTTGTTGAGGCAATAAAGGAAAAAGGTTTTTCAAGTTTATATGCTTTTTCAATTACTTTTAATAACTTAATTGTTGATTCTATTTTCGGGTTAATTGGCGGATTAGCAGGAACCAAAATACTAAACTCAAGAAATATGTAAGTTTAGTTATGGTAATTGCATTTATTTTTCTTATCCACATCATCTTCACAGGTTATGTTTTCTACAAAAAGTGGAAATATGATTCCTCAAGTTCCGCTTTTATTGATCTGGTTCTGATTATTATTATTTTTAGTGTTGGGTGGTCGGTTAGTACAATGATTGGTAAAATCTTCTGGGAACCGGACGGTTTTGGAAAATATTTTGATAGAGATACAATTGCCTTAACTTTATTGACTATAGGCGAGTTTTTCTTTTACAGAATTTATTTTAAAGATTTGAATACAAAAACTCAGTAAAATCTGAATAACACATTTTAATTATTGAAGTCGAAACGGGCAAATAACAATTGCCTGCTGGTTTCCTTTTTGGGATTCCGGCAAAGGTTCAAAACGCCATTGACGAAGTGAATTTATTGCTGCAAGTTCAAGCCTGGTATCTGCTTTAATTAGCGGAAGAATTCTTCCAACACTTCCATCGGGTAAAATAGTAAATTTTAGTTTTACATCTATTTCTTTGGAGATTCCTTCCGGGTAAGCCGGTAATGAATAGCTGTAAATTTTCCTTTTACCTTTTCCGCCAAAATCTATTTCAAATACGAAACTTCCTTCACCTTCTCCGGCTTCTTCTTTTCCTTTCCCTGCTTCTTCTTTTTTCGCAATCGGCTCTACTTTTCCGGTTTAGTATCTTCTTCACTTTTCTTTTTATCAGCACTTACTATTACATTATTGTCTTCATCAGGGTTTTTAACTTCCGGCAGTTCAACTTTTTTAACAACTTTTTCCGCTACTTTCTTTTGAACTTCAGGTTGTTTCTTTTGAATTTCTTCTGTCGGTTTTTCTGCCAATACTCCTGAAGAGCTTTGCTTGCCAATAGCTCCAAAACCAATTGTAACATATTCATCCTCAACCGGCTCTAAAGAAATTTTAATTATAAAAAGTATTAGAGCTAATATCAGATGTATTGCTAAGGATAATAAATATGGTAGTTTCTTTTTCGTCAAAACGATTGCTTCTCTGTTTCAATTGTAAATTTATCTATTCCAACAGATTTTGCCGCATCAATTACTTGAATAACCAAATCAATATTCACACTTTTATCTGCCCTTATAACCAAATTATTTTCAGTAATAGATTCCTTCAATTTGCTTAATTTAATGGCCACCGAATTTACATCGGTTTCTTCACTGCCGACAAATACTTTTTTATCTTCCGTAATTGAAACAATTAACTTTGCAGGAATACTTTGTTCATTCATTTTTGATGCAGGAAGTTTAACTTTAACTCCCGTCTGAACAACAAATTGAGAAGTAAGCAGAAAGAAAACAAGTAATAGAAAAACTATATCTGTTAAGGAAGAAAGACTAAAAACACTTATCGGTTTTCTTGTAGATTCAAATTTCATTTTAACACCTATAGTTCTATTTCTATGTCGTCATCAACTTTTTTACCGCTACCAATTTCTTCAATAATATCAACAACATCGTTGGAAACTACTTCCATATCAAGAACCAATTTATTTATTGAATTTGATAAATAATTGTAAAATGTTAATGCAATAATTCCTATTGCAAGACCAACAGCCGTTGTAATTAAAGCTTCCCAAATACCTCCTGCAAGATCACTCGGGTTTGCAGCCCCCTGTAAATCTTCAATTCGCATAAATGCTTGAATCATTCCTGTTACAGTACCAAGAAATCCAATTAGCGGCGCAATGCCTGCAACGGTGGCAACAACAGAAAGACCTTTTTCTAATTTAGCAACTTCTTGTCTACCGGCATTTTCAATTGATTCTTTTACTCTTTCATGACCAAGATGATATTTTTTTAATCCGCTTTTAATAATATTTGCCGCAGAAGATTTTTCTTCAATACAGTAACTCATTGCTCCGGAAATATCCTCCTTAATCAGCATACCCCTAATTTTAACAAGGAATGCAGGAACATTAAGTTTGGATTTTTTAATAACTATGTACCGATCGATTATAATAACTAATGCCAAAAATGATATTAGTATTAATGGCAGCATTAACCAGCCGCCCTTGGATAGTATTGATAGTAATGACATTATTTTTCCTATTTTAACTTTCGTTGAACTTTTTTAGCTTCGCCCAATGTGGCAAAAGGACCTACTCTAACTCGGTGCCATGTACTTTTCAGTTTGGCAATATATTTTTTTACCACATAAGCCGGATAACCCTTGTTAATTATTTTTTGTGCTTCTCTCTTTGCAATTTCAATTTGTTTCCAAGAAGAAATTTGAATTGAGTAATTCTTTCCATTAAAATAAATATTTTGATTTACTTCATTTTCACTAGTAGACGCTGTACTAACTTTAACTGAATTGTTTTTTTCTTTTGATTCTCTTTTTATTAAAACTTGTTTAGACTGAGTATTTTTCTTTACAGTTTTTTGTTTATTATCAATACTCTGTTGTGTTGGATTTTGTTTTTCTTCTTTTTGAACTACTTTTTTAGATGTTAGATTATCTTTTTTTTCTTGTCTTACATCCTTAACAATTTGAGAATTTTTATTTTTCCCGGTATCTAATTTATTCGCTTCATTATTATTTAATTCTACTAAAGTTTGATCACCTTTTATTTTCTCAAATTCTTTTTCATGTTGTTCGGAAAGTTTTGCTTCAATTTCATATTTATCATAAAGCCAAACAGGATTTTGGAAAAATAAATAATATATTCCAATAGCCCCGATTGCAATAAAACCACCTATCAACACATAAATAAAAGGACTTTTACGAGGTTTAACTATTCTTGTTTTTTTATAAACATCTTCGGCGGCATAATTTAGGTCACCGATTTTTGTTTTTTCAGATTTCTCTTTTTTATCAATTAAACTTATATTTTAAATACCTTTTTCTTCTTTAGGTTCATTAGCTTCCGTGCTATTTTCATAATTTTCCTCTTCTTCAATATCTAACTCATCAGAACCTTTTATTAAATCATTCTCCTCAACTTCATCTGTAATATTTTCAATTTTATTTTCATTAATATCTTCAATGATATCTTCTTCGGCTAATTCAATATTCTCGTCTGTCTCTTGATCAACTATAACATCTATATTACTTTTATCCTCAGTAACCTCAAGAATATCCTCTTCAATAATATTTTCTTCTCCTTCTTCTCCAATTAACTCATCAAATAATTCCTCCTCACTAACTTCTTCAAAATCATCATTATACAAGGGATCATCATCAAGAATAATATTATCTTCAAAAAAATTGTTCTTATCTTCTTTAGTTTCCTCATCGATTAAAATACTTGTACTATCTTTTTCTTTTAAATAATCTTCCCATAAATCAAAATCTTCCAGTTTAGCGGATGATTCTACTAACTCATTAATCCTATTTTCTAAATCATCACCAGATTCATTATCAGCCATAGATTTGGATGAATCTGTAACCGGAATAAAGTGTTTATTTATACCTAGTTGAAATACATCTTCAGAAAATTCCGTACTACTTTTTTCTGATGATTCAATATCAAGATTAATAAAAAGTGCATCTTTATTACCCAGTTCTTCATCCGGAGAAAATAGCAAGGTCAGTTCATCATCAGCTCCAAGCTTTTCCTTTAATTGAAATACACCGAGATTTTCAATTTTAACAGCCTCTCCAACTTTTAAAGAACTTGCAATTTTGTTTTTTAAAATTCTTAAGGAAAGCTTTTTTTTATCTTCGGAAATATTTAATACTTCAACCAGTTTACTTTCTAATTTTCTAATATCCATTTATTGCCTCATTAAAAAAGGTTTTCCGGTTACCATCTGAATTCAGCACCAAATATTAAATCTAATGGTTTAGCTTTATAATTTCTAAAATAGTAATATTCATCATTTAACAGATTTTCAAATTTTAAAGTCAATTTTAAATTCTCACAAAACTCATAATAAAATGAGGCTGAAAGATCAACCATGCTTGGTATTGTAATTGAATTTTCATAATCTGCATATGATTTGTTATAATAATCCAAACCTAAGTGAATACCAAAACCGGAACGCCAATTATAGCTATAATTAACATTAGTCAAAACAGTTGATTGATAAGGAATATTTTTTCCGTTAGAGCCTATAATATTTTGGATTTTTCCGGTTGCATAAAATTCTCCAAAAGGTCCTTTGCGAAACAGAAGATTCACAAAAACATATGAGTTTTCAATATCGTCTTTATAAATTCTAAAAAAACCGTTGTTTATTTTATCATCAAAATAAAAATTATTATCAGAATTTAAATACCCCAACCCACCACTAATTTCAAAATATTTTTCATATTCATACTTAATTCCGGCTTTGATATTAAATTTATTCTCAACAAATAAATTAACAAAATCATTCAATTCGTAATATTTATTAAATTCTTTAAAATTGTAAAATGTTAAAAACTCGGTGCTCGGAGAGAACTCTCCGAAAACTGAAACATTTTTATTTAATTTAAAACTTCCAAAACCAATTGGCGAGAAAAATGTATTACCTTCACTTTCGGCAAAATATATTCCGCCTCTAATATGGAAAAAGTTAAAAAGGTTAATTCCAAGTGTTGCTGAAGTATTATAATAATATTGGTTACCAACATTAAACTTAGTACCGGTAATAATTTGATTTTGATAGTTACCGTCAATTCTTAAATCAAAATTAATTAGCTTAAATTTTAAATAAACTTTTGTTCCAAAAACATTTTCACCGGCATCATCATCCTTTTGCTCATAAAACAAATCACTAAATTGCAGTCCGAAATTAAAATAAGGATTGGTTACATAATTAAATAATAAATTAGCGTTACCGTTATTGGTCTTTCTATTTAACGAAGGATTGGATGAACCGAAGAAATTATATGATTCGTAATAATACTTACCATCTAAAGAAATTTCCAACCCGGGTAAAAAATCTGACTGTTTATTTATATAATAACCGGAACCCAAACTAATACCAGCAGTATTAACACCTGCATTCTTTACATATTCTGTTTCGTTAAGTCCGAACAAATGAGCTTTATAAGTTAAATTATCCGACCAATTATTATAATAAAACTCACCTTTAGGCCAAGTATGCAAGCCGAGACCTAATTTAATTATCGCGTTTGTAAGCTGATGATAACTACCAAGGTTTATTGTTTCATTTTCTAATTTGGGAATATTTATCGTTGCCTCCTCTTTGCTTGGCGGCGGAGGAGTAAAAAAATCATTAGATAAGAGAGGTATTAAATCAGGCATGGATTTTTGCATTTTAGGTATTGAAATATTTTCTTTACCAGTTATAACAAAATCCGGAAGCTCTATACTTTGTGTTTCAGTTTTTTCTTGAGCAAGAATAAAACTTACTGTAAATAAAATTATTAATAATATCTTTTTCATAGTTCGTTTAATTTTTGTTTAGCCTCTTTACCAAGTATATCTCTTCTATGTCTTTTAATAACAGCTTTATACATTTCTGCAGCTTTTCCTTTATCACCATTCAGCACGTAACAATCACCCAGCAGCATTAAAGATTTATAATACCATTCATCATAAACCGAGTACATTGATCTTACTTTTATCAGCTCAGTTACGGCCTCCGGTATTTTTCCTTGTTCATAATAATTCAGTCCTGTGTAATACATTGCCTGTGCGGCAATATCATCGGTTCTATTATTACTTACATCCTTAAATAAATAGAGTGAACTTTCATAATTCATTTTAGCAAGCTCAAGTATACCAAGTTCAATTTCAGCTTTATAATAAAATAAGGAACCATCTCTTTTATCAACTATTTGGTTAAGACTTTCATAAGCGAGAGGAATATTATTATTATCCAAATACGCTTGAGCCTTAACAAACTTAATTTCCGAAGCTTGTTTATCATCTTTAATTCTTGGTAGAATTTCATTATAAAAATTAATTTCTTCCGTAATATTGCCTTGCTTCCTGTAAATTTTACCAAGTTCAAGAACCGAATTAACACCTTCCTCAGTATTTAGAGATTCATTAATAACAAATTTAAAATAGGAGATTGCATCATCAAACCTATCCAGCAAGCTAGCACTTTTACCCATCCAATAATAAGAATTGTAAACCAATTTA
>JAJRZB010000009.1 GCA_024275455.1 Bacteroidota bacterium
GTATTGCCTTCGGCGTATTAAAATCAGGCAAACCATTTGATCCTGAATATGCCGGCTGTTCCAAGTAATTAACTAGAGGTTTAATTTACTAAACCCCTTAAACCCTTTTTTAAAATTCTGTTACAAAAAATTACACTTTTTGCTTGACTTTTAAGACGGTATCTACATTTAATTTTGGTTTTTGTTTTTTTCAATCGCAATAATCAGATAATACCCTTTTCTTTAGCCGCCAGAATTTCATTATGAATTTCACGAACCGTTTTATTTCCCCACAGTTTTTTGAATTCCTTTACGGAATCCCCGTTGCCGCGTTCTATGGCTAGGATAAATTCCAAGGCATCAGGATGCCCCAGTTCCCTTATCAGCACATCAATTCCCCTATTAATTACCGTTTCTTTAGTGTTTGGAGAAGTTTTCTTTTGTAGCATTATTGATACCTCTTTATGTATTCAATTCCAATAAAAAATTTATTGGGTTTTTAATTTTTATACCATATCCTAAACAGCTATTGGCAAAGCGGTTTATGCTTAGAGTTTTGCGCTCTAATTCGTCATCGCAGGTTATAAAATAATTCACGTGATTTAATAAAACCGCCGCGATATGTAGTGCATCTCTTGAGCTTAATTTACAGTTGGCTGCCAGTTTTTCAGCTAATATGACCAATTGTCCTGTTTCCTCAATATGTTCTGAACATATCTGAATATATCGTTTAACTTCCAATTTTTTCTTGGTATCTTTTATTAATTCCACTTCCAGCTTTAAAACATCTGAGGATAAACATTTGATTTGCTGTTCTTTTATTTTAGTGATAATTTTTACAAAAGCATTCGCTTATTTCTTAATCCTTTCTTGAATCTGGTCATCAAAAGGCCTGCAATAAACATTGGTATCTAAGTATATGATCATAATACACTATGTGTATAGAATTTTACTATGAAGGTAGTTTTTAAATTTCCTTCGATGTTTCAAAACACTTTAATATATTCTGGATGCTTTTCTCTACAGGATAAAATTCTATCTCGTTACGCTTAATTGGTTTGAATTGATTTTTATACAAATTTAAGCTTAGGTAAAAACTCGCTTCTAAATAAATATCATTTCTTACTGACTTTCCAGCACATGACTGTAAAAACCTATCAATTTGATACATGGTTGAAAAAGGTGTTCCCAAGGTCAATAAACTTACATGGTTTTTGTTAATGTGGGCAGTTTCTTCTGTACTGTATAAATTTGCCCCTTGGGTTATTATGGAATAGCTTTCTAATCCAGTTTCTTGTTTTAAGTAATCTTGGAATGTTATTACCAGTTTAAGAAAGTTTTCAGGATCATAATTCTTTGTTTTAAAGTACGTCCAATTAGATTTGAGCCAAACCGAGTCAGCGAATGAAAAGAAAAATACGCTCTCGTAATTATGTGCAAATCGGTCAATAATTTTTGGTAGTTCTTCCAACTTAGTCAATTCTGACGAATTTTGTTCGATAATCTTTTTAACACCAATCAAATCTACCAAAGCAAAGTTACTAAAGACCCTCCTATAAAAAGACTTGTAACGCTGAGAAGTAATAAAAAGGTATGGGTGTCCATCTTCATCTGTAGCATAGTAAATAATATCAGATAGCGATAATTGATCTTGGTAAGAGTGAGTACGATCGAACTGATCTAACACTATCTCGATATCGAAATAATTTGAATTTTTGTTTTTTATAACTGAATAAAGACCTTTAAGTTGAGGACTGTTGTTTGATTCCAAAACGACATTAATTGATTCAATAGTTGATACATCTATTAAGTAAAGATCATCGTTTAGGGGAACTTGATCTATTGGTTTAATTCCAAAAAACTTTTCAGTTGGTTTTGGGAAATTATTTCGTATTATGCTCATCTTAGTTTTCCTTATTCAGGCAGAGGCTATATATTGCTCGATACTATCCACTTTTTCAATAAGTTCTTCAGCAGGCTTACGGGAGCGAATATCTTTTTTTAATTCTTCTAATTGATATTCAATATCCAATTTTACCTTTTCTTTAAGAAAAGAGCGTTTAAATTCCTCATCGGCAAGCTGTTTTTCAAAGTATTTTTTTGCGGTATTCAATAAGTTTATCAGACATATTGTGCGGTCAGGTTCTCAAACCTGACAGTAAGTCGGAGGGTGTCAGATTTGAGAATCTGACGCCACGAACATAAATTGTAGTAGATGCGGGTTTTTAAACCCGCTTCCATAGCCGACCTAAAGGTCGGCGGCTACTTAAATAGAATATTAACCGGCATTACTAAATTTAACCAGCTCTTCCAGCTTAGCCGCGGCGGCGCCGGAATCAATAGCATCTGCGGCAAGTTTGATACCTTCGGCTATATCATCTGCTATGCCCGCTGCAACCAAGGCCAGTGCGCTGTTTA
>JAJRZB010000092.1 GCA_024275455.1 Bacteroidota bacterium
AATTATTTTCCACCTCAATAGAAACGCCACCGTCAAAAGCATCGTTAACCGCAATACCATCAACAAGATAAGCAACTTCACCACCACGACCACCACGAAAGTGCCCCTCCACAACGCCCGCTTGAATATTCACTACTTGATGCATGTTTTCAACCGGCATCATTTTGATTTCTTCTGCCGAGACAGTAGAGGAAGAAGATGTTAAATCTTTGACAATCAAAGATTTTTTTGCAGTAATTACAACCTCTTCATCTAATGTAATAGACTTACTGCTTAGCTCCACATCTATTTTAGTTGTTCTATCAACATTAACTATAACATCGTTTATTATAGTTTTGTTATACCCAATAGAACTAACAACTAATCTATGTTTACCAGGCGGAACATTAATAATAAAGTAGTATCCATCCAAATCAGTTGCCCCACCAAGATAAGTGCCTTCTACAATAACATTCGCTCCTATTAGCGGTTCACCTGTTGATTTATCTACTATATATCCTGAAATTTTTCCAGTTTCTCCCGCATAGAGAAAAATAGAAGTAGAAATAATTATAAAAATAAATATCGTAATTTTATTAAGAGGTGATTTCAATTTATCGTTCCCTAATCTTTATAAATTATTAAATAAGCGACTACCAAGAGATACTTTGATAGTCGCTTTATAATTAATCTTACTTATTAGATAACTATTTAAGTAAAATCATTTTTTTAGAATCAACAAAGTTACCAGATTGAATTCTATAAATATAAAGTCCTGAACTTAGATTACTTGCATCAAACTTAATTTTATATTGACCGGCATTTTGGTTAGCGTTAACAAGAGTTAAAACTTCTTGACCGAGAATATTATAAACTTTTAACGAAACCATTCCACTTTTTTCAATTGAGTAATTAATAACCGTAGATGGATTAAACGGATTCGGATAATTTTGTGTTAATTCATAAGTGATAATATTTAGTTTATTACTATTTACATCTGTTATCTGATCACCAATCCAAGTATAAGTCCAGCGAGAAACATCAGCCCATGACTTGTCTTGATTATTAATTGAGTAAGTTAAAATACCTTCTCTTTCACCGGTTGCATCAGCATCATTAATTGAATAATCGATTGGAATTCTCATTCCAGTAACCGGTGTAAATCGTGCTGCACCACTAGCAGAGGCTAACTCATCAAATGATATTCTTCCTTCTACTGCATATCCGGTCGGAAATTTTGATTCCCAATAGTAATCACTCGAAGTAGGACGTGTTAAAACTAAAGCTCCAAGGTTATCAACCAAAAGACCGTTAACAGAAAATCTAAAATGATAGTCAGGTTCATCACCACCTTTATATGATGTATGGGATTCACCATGCCAATCATATAGACCACGATATAGATCTGGCGAATCAATTAAATACGAGGACTTTGTTGTATCTATTGCAACAATATCATCTTCAACATCAAAAGCAAAATAGAGATAATTTTCATCAACAGCTAAATAAGCATTTAATGATAAATCAGCATCACCATCAATTACAGTATTATTAACAATTGTGCCACTACCATCGGAAGGATAAATTCTGAAAGGAGTAATATTTGCCCAATCGCTAAAATCGCCATCGGCTGCAAAATTAACCGGAGCAGTTGGATTAATTGTTGTTACTCCCTTTGCTTCGTTGGTAACCGCAGAAACTTGTACTAAATCACTTTTGTTACCGGCAGCGTCAACACATTGTACAGCATAGTGATATGTTAAGTTTTGATTAGAAACAGGAGCAATTAATACATGTGTTGCTATTTGAGTACCACCTTCAACACCCAATTGAACTACTTCTAAATTCGGGTCATCTAAACTAGTGATTGCGTTAAAACTGTAATAAACATTATAAACTTCCCCCTCTTCGTTCGGAACATCTATCCAAGTAATTAAATTTTGATATGTACCCGGTACTGCAGAAGTACCAGTAGGTGCTTCTGGAGGAATAACATCAAAATCAGGATTCCCAACCCACACATTATCTAAATACACCACTTTATTAAAGGAATTTCCATCAGCTAATAAAATTCTAAATTCTTTAATTCTTGTTGAATCCATTTCACCCGGAGACATACCGGTTCCGTCATATCCACCTTCGAAACGATTGAAATTTCTTAATGGCACTGCAACTTCCTGCCAGTTACCGGTATAACCCATATCAGCTGCAGCAAGAATATAACCGGCTTCAAACATTAAATCGTTTGTATCAACAACATCATCCAAGAAAACTAATTTTAGGTCACCCAAATCTGTTGGAGCTTTAATAGCGAACTTAATAGTATCCAAAGACCAATGATATTTGTAGTTAGCTATCTCATTCATAGTAAAGTTTGCTCCACTCCAAGTAGCCCAAGTATTGGGAGAAGTTGACCACTTAATAGAATTTGTACCAGCTGCAAACGCTTCTTCGTTTGTTACTTCGAAGGCATTTCCTCCCCAAGGGTCGGAAAGAGAAACATTTGATGGAACAGCTGCACCGTTAAAGAAAACCATTGATTTACCGGCTAAACCGGAGAGTTCAAGTTGATCAAAAATTATTGTACCGCTTGCATCATCTCCTTCACCGGCACCATTAATTGAAAACTCGAATGTAAAACCTTTAATCTTATCTGTATTTAATTCATCGTTTCCTGGTATTCCTGCCCAACCGGTTCTATTAAATCCTTCACCGCTCCAAAAATTTGGGTCTGCTTGTAATGGAATAGAAATTTTATGCCATGATGACGATGAATCGTCAATTACAGAATAGTGGAAAGAATAATAAAACTCCATGCTATTCGGATTTGTAGTTGTATCGTCTACTTCGGAGGCTTCATAAAGATTAAATCTTAAGTGAACTCTTCCAGGAAGAGATGATGGAGTTTCGTTATAATACCAAAACGAAATGGTATCAAAATTACTCCAATCAAATAGTTCAGAGCCAGGTAGAATATGTTCTATTTTTACAAATCCCCCCCAAGGTTCGGAGTTTTGTGCTGTCCAATTAAGACTTAGAGCCGTACCGTCAATAACATTAGTTGACTCATAAGAAATATCAGCTTTAACAACATCAAGATTGGAATTATCTGCATGAACAAATGACCAATATGTCGAATCATTTGGGTCATCAAATGTTTCTACAACTTCAGTTTGTGCTAAAACAAAGCTACTAAAGATGAAGAATAGAAAAAGAGAAGTAAGTTTTCTCATGATTTTTTCTCCTAATATAAAAGAATAAATAAGTTAATTATATTTACGTTTGTTTGAAAATCAGTTATTTAGATTACTTGTATTTATTACTATTTCTTTCCTCCTTGCTACCTTGGTCCCTTCATTTGCAGTAACATAGGATACTGCTGCGAATAAGAGCATTGAAAAAGAAAATAAAATTCCAGCAAAGTAGAGGTAATTAATTGTTAAAAACGAAGACAGAAAACCCAAGCTGTTATTGTTAATTGTAATAAAGTCAAAACTAAGTCGAAGAAACCCAAAAACTTCACCAATAATTAATGTCCAAATCACAGCTTCGGAAGTAGCACGTTTCCAAAATAACCCCATTAAAAAGATTACAACTATCGGAGGACTAATATATGCTTGTATACTTTGAAGGTTTACATACATTCCGTTACTAAAAAGTTTAAGGAGCGGGATAAACATTATTGACCCGATAACAATAAATATTGTTGAGAGTCTGCCAATCAAAACTAACTGTTCGTCATTTGTTTCAGGATTATCTCCTTTAATAAAATCGTAAACAATTAGTGTTGCCGTAGAATTAAAAGCACTTGCAAGAGATGACATTAGTGCAGCAAAAAAACCGCTGATAATTATTCCTTTAACTCCTATAGGAAAAATATTGGAATTAAAAAGTGAAGCATAAGCCTCATTTGCAGCAACTGTTTTATTTAATTGAATAGCTAACATGCCGGGTAGAATAAAAAGAAAGAATGGCAACATCTTTAAGCTTGCAGCGAGAATAGTTCCCTTTTTTGCTTCTGTTAAATTTCTTGCACTTAAAATTCTCTGTACTATATATTGATCTGCCAACCAATACCAAGCTGCAAGAATAGGAGCACCAATTAAAATTCCTAACCAAGGAAAATCCGGGTCCGAGATCGGCTTAAAAACTTCCCAATGCCCAATGGGCACATTTTCAATTAAAGAATTTAATCCACCCACAGCATCTAATCCAAAGAAAAGCACAAAAAAACCACCTAATAAAAACAAGACCGCTTGAAATATTTGTGTGTACATAACTGAACGTAACCCGCCAATTACCGTATAAATACCGGTAAATAAAAGCATAATTATCACTGAAGTAACAAAATTCCATCCGAGAATCTCTTTAAGCAGGATACTGCCGGCTAAAAGAGTGATAGCAATTTTTGTAAAAATATAAGTGAAAATTGAAAGTCCGGAAAAAATTTTACGGGCAGAATTACCAAATTTACGTCCTATTAACTCGGGTATAGTATTTACTTGTGATTTCAAAAATATAGGAGCAAATATCCACCCAAGCATAATTATAAAAATAATAGCCAGCCACTCAAAATGCCCAACAGCAATTCCTCTTTCAGCTCCCGAACTTGCTAACCCTACAAGATGTTCACTAGAAATATTTGTAGCAAAAATAGAAAAACCTATGATTAGCCACCCCATATTTCTATTTGCCAAAAAGTAATCTTCCGCAGTCTGCTTTTCCCTTTTTGAAAAATATAAACCTATTGCAAGAACTACCAGAAAGTAGAGCAAAATTATAGCATTATCTAATATATTCAGTGATTCTATCAATTATTCTCGATAATTTTTAGGAATGAAGTGACAGAATCTGTGCCACAAAATGCAAATGCTTAAATTGCATAAAAAGAATAAAATATGAAGATTAGCAATATTTGGATACTTCAAATTCAGCATGTCCAATTATTATTTTAATAACGGGTTATTAAAATAATAATAATTGCTAATCTTTTAACGGATTGTTAATTGATTTAGGTAGCCAGTTTTTCCATTTATAAAAAGGTTGTAAATATGGAACCGCTGTTATTTGACCTCCAAACCCTAAAACTCGGTAAACCATCATTTCAACTTCAGTTACTTTTATTGAAGCTAGCTCTTGATAATTAATTTTGACACCATATTTTTCAGCTAACAATACGGTTTTAGTGATATATAAATCGCTAAGTTCGTTAAAAAATAAACCTCTTTTAATTAATTCTTTTACTTCGTTAAAAGATTTATTCGGTTGATTACCATTTTTCGAAATGATTTTGTTATATGTTTTTATTACATCTTGATTTCCAATTTTAACAGAGTCTAAGAAAGAATGTCTATAGTTGCTTGCTCAAAAACTTTTTTCCCAAGTTTTTAGTTCATCTTTTATTTCTTTAGTGTTTTGTAACCCGCGAGAATATCCTTCACGTACTAATAATTCTTCAAAAATATATGCCTTAATATTTTTTCTGAGAGCAGAAGCTATCCCATCAAGACTAAATTCTTTAAATTCAAAGTTATTTAATTCCAAGTCTAAAAGATATTTCCGCATGTTTATTGGTGCAACATCAAATTTTATAAAATTGCTTTCAAGTTCTTCTTCAGAAAATTGAGATGCAATTCTTTTAATCTCATATCCGTTAAGCTGATATACTTCTTTATTTTTATTAAAAAAATCTTCACTTCTATTCTTTATTGTTTTATAAATCTTATTTTTTAGTTGTTCAAACAAATCTTTATCATTGGTAACTACTGTACCTTTTATATATTGATTAAAAAAAATATTATACAATGCTTTTGCTTTTCTTGCAAAAAGTATTTCTTTTATTCTTTTTTTATTATTACTGTTCTCTGTTTTTATGAACTCTATTTTTTTGAGATAATAAATTCCCCATCCACGCTTTAGTTTAATCGGTTCAGTAAATTGGTTTACTTTTAGATTAAAAACTTTATTCTCAATATCTTCATCCATTTCGCCATAAAGAACAGGGATTCCATTAACTTGCTCTTTCGCCTCTTTGCGGTCCAATAACAACGAATCAATCGAAATACCTGATAAAAGTTTATCGTATAAGTGATAAATTTCCTTTTCACTTTCGGAAAACAGAAAATTCATTATCCTTTTTTCTTTTAGTTTAGATAAATTTTTTAAAATTTCATCATCTGTTACTTTAACTTTTTCTTCTATCTCAATTTTATATAGCTTATCTTTTACTAACTTTCTTTCTATATTTTTAGTGGAATTAATTACATACTCAACAGTGTCCATAGAAAGAGACTTTGCTTCTATTGCCCATAACTCTTCTGCAATTCAAGAATAGAGAAAATTAATTTTTGTGCTATCTTTGTTATAATTCGATTTAATTTTGGGTGTAAGTTCATATCTTTCTTTAAATTCTTCCGGTGTAAGCAGTTTATCTCCAATTTTAGCTAAATACTCCCCCTGAGCTAAGCCTATGGAACAAAACAAAATATTAAGAAAAAAGATAGAAAAAATTATATGTTGCATAAAAGGAACCCGCTACAATAAAATATTATTATCATAATGATAAATTTAATAAAGTAATAACCTTTGACTTATTATTAAAATAATAATATATTGAATAAATCAGAAATAAAAGATTCTGAAGGAATTATTTTTCTCTTTATATTTTATCAAAATTATAATGAAAATAAACTACTCACTATTATTTGTTGCAATTTTAGTTGGAATATTTCTTCTTCTTTTTTCTCTGTCACTTTTCAAGTTTGGCTCAAACAATAACGAAGTAGTCAAAGTTTATTATGTCGATAACATCTCAACTGCACATCAAAAAATAATTGATAACTTTAACAAAAAGAACTTAGGCAAAATTGAAGTAGTTCCCATTGACATCCCTTTTTATAAATTTAGCACTAATGAAAGGAAGGAATTATTAATACGTGCCTTAAGAAGTAAATCTGAACGAGTTGACATCTTTGCAGCGGACATAATCTGGGTAAGCCGATTTGCCAGATGGGCTGAAAATCTTGATAAATATTTTACGAATAACGAAAAGAAAGAGTTAATAGATTGTGCAAGTTCAACAGGGCATGTTGATAACAACTTTCTTGCATCACCACTTTATTTAGATGTTAGTGTAATGTTCTATCGTAAAGACTTACTTGCAAAATATAGTGATGATGATAAAATAATTGATGAATTAAATAAATCAATTTCATGGAAAAAGTTTATTGCATTAAGCAGAAAATTTAACAACAAAGAGCATTTTTATGTTTTCACTGCAGATGCATATGAAGGGTTAATTTGTTCTTTTACAGAATTATTGCTTACACAAAATAAAAATTTCTTTAATTCTACAATTGATTTCACAAATCCGGAAGCTGAAAGGAGTTTACAATTATTAGTAGATTTAGTAAATAAATATAAAATTTCGCCCAAAGATGTAGTTAATTACCGTGAAAAAGATGCATATAATGATTTTATAACAAATAACGGTCTCTTTGTTAGAGGTTGGCAAAGTTTTGAAAACGATACGAAAAATCTTAATAAAAGCAGCAATAAAGAGGAATTTATCTCACTAACTCAACTCCCTCATTTTGAAGGTAATGAAGTAGGAGCAACAATAGGTGGCTGGAATTTAATGCTGGCTCAAACCAGCACTAAGAAAAAAGAAGCTATAAAATTTATAAAATATACACTCAGCGAAGAAGCCCAAAAAATATTATTTGCAGAAGGTTCATATCTTCCGGTGGTAAACTCAGTCTATAACGATTCACTTTTTTGTAAAAGTTACCCCACAATTAATTTTGCAAAAAAACTCTTGGATGAGGGGGAACTTAGACCCAAGTTGGAAGATTATACTCAAATTTCAGACATTCTTTCTAAATATATTCGGCTGGCAATAGCTAATGAAATTTCAGTTCACAATGCACTTTCAACCGCTGAAGCAGAAATCCGTAAAGTAAGAAAAAACAAATAATGATAAAAAAAACTTTAGGAAATAACCTCAAAAAATATAGGTTAGAACTAAGACATATTACTGTACTTGCTTTCATTCTTATTGCCTTTCAAGTAATATTAACTTTGGTGCAACGTTCCTCGTTTCATGAATTACTTTTTGAAACTCAGCAATGGTACCAACAAAACTCTGCCGAAAGACTTGCCAACATTAATTCTACAAGTCTAGAATTATTAATCGAAAATTTAGGAGACCTAAATAAAATATCATTGGAAGAGAAACAGCGAATAATTCAATCTTTTAACATAATTCTTACTCAACAAATATTAGAACAAAATATTGAAGATGTTACTTTGGTTGTAATGAAAGATGTAAAAGTTGCTGCTATTGATTACGGTATTGAACTTTATAATTTTCTTACAAAAAAAACTCTACCTAAAGAATCTAACCACAAACATCAAAGAGCAATAAAGTTATTTAAAGAGAATTATAAAAAAATAAAAAGTGAAGAGAGAATTATCAGTTTTTTAACTGATAATACAATTTTTGATGTATTAGTCCCCTTTGCTCCTTCCGGAGAACTTGTCGGTGTTTTTTATATGGAAAACATCCCCGATTTTTCAACGATAACAACGGAACTTTTAACCAGCTACAACCAAATTGCCGTTATCTATATTTCATTAATTCTATTCGGATTACTAACCATGTACTATATTTCATCCTATACAATGAAGGAAAGAGACACAGCTCAACAAAAACTTTTTGAAGAACAGCAAAGCCATTTAAAAGAACAAATTGAACACGAGAAAGAGACTCTCTTTACAAAAAGAATTTACCACACCCATCACAAGGCTGAAAAGGTGATGGGCTTTATAAAAGATGATTTAAGAAATCTTTCCACGGAAAACATAAACGAAACAAAAGAGAAAGTTTCAAAGTATGCAAATTTTATAGCTCGTGTTATATACGATATGAAATGGTATGATCCACCGGTACAAACAATAAGGAATCAAATATTTAATACTGATATAAACGAAACCATAAAGTTTATTGTTAATAATATATTTTTAAGAATTTCTTCAAAAATTGATAAAATTAATTTTGATCTTAAACTCGGTGAGAATATTCCTAAAATTAAAATAAACGAATTTGTTGTATGGGAAGCAATTGAACCGCTCATTCAAAACAGTATAGATCATGCACCCGAAGAAAAAATTACTATTACAATCATAACAACATTTAATGAAACACTCAATGAAACCCTTGTTATTATAGAGGATAACGGCAACGGCATTCCGGAATCTCTTTTAGAAAAGAATCAAAACGGAATTTCAAAACTGTTTTTAGAAAATATAACAACCAAAACTGTTGTTGAAAAAAATGCCGGGTACGGGTGCTATATTGCTTATCAACTTGCAACTAAAAGGTGTGGTTGGGAATTAGAAGCAGAGAATCTAAAAAAAGGATGCCGCTTTATTATTAAAATAAAAAACTAAAAGGAAAAATGGAAAAACATCTTATAAGAATACTGCTTATTGAAGGCGAAGATTTTGATGCCAGAAGAGTAGAAAGCACCATTGCTTATTTTAAAGACAAAATAAAAATCATTTCAACAGTATCAAACGGTGATGCCGCACTAAAACTATTAAAAGACTCTTCGGATAATTACGACGTGATTGTAATGGATTATCAAATTGCCGGTACACTGCATGGTGTTGAATTGATTAAAAGAATTAAAGAAGTTGAAAACACTATTCAAATTATCGTAATTACAAAATTAACAATCGATTTGACCGACTTAAATTTTGCCAGGGCCTTAATGGATGCCGGTGCTTTTTGGTATTGCACAAAATACCCTAACGATATTGAGGATTACATCTATCAACCTACCGATTTTATAATAAGTATTTTTAATGCGTACGAAAGAAAGAAACTGGAAGAGCAAAGAAACAAGTCGCACAAAAAACTCAACACAAAAATTGAACAAATATTGGAAAGCAAACAGATTATTTCTAACTCTGCCGAAATGGAAAAAGTAAAATATGATATTGAACGCTTAACCAATAACGAAGCAACCGTTTTAATTACAGGTCCATCCGGTACAGGTAAAGAATTAGTAGCATATAACATCCATTATAAAAGTAAACGTAAATATGAAAGCTTTGTACCGATAAATTGTGGTAGTCTTCCTAACGATTTAATTGAAAGCGAATTGTTCGGATATGAGAAAGGTTCCTTTACAGGAGCTTCAAATCAGAAGGACGGTCTATTCCAGATTGCTAATAACGGGACTATCTTTTTGGATGAAATTGCCGAACTCCCGCTTTCAGCTCAAGTAAAATTATTGCGTGTAATTCAAGATGGTGAAATTCATAAAATAGGACGAACCCAAACAATTAAAGTAGATGTGAGAATTATTGCAGCTACAAATAAAGAACTTCGGAAAGAGGTTGAAGCAGGACGTTTCCGCGAAGATTTGTATTACAGATTAAATGTTTTGCTTATTTCTCTTCTTCCGCTAAAAGATAGAAATAATGACGTGGAAGTACTTACCAAGCATTTCCTAAATCAGTATAGTTTCCAGATGGGAATTGAAACACCTTCTTTTTCAGAAGAAGCGATCGAGTTTATGAAAAACTATTCGTGGCCTGGAAATGTAAGAGAGCTTAAAAATGTAATTCAACGATTACTTTTTATTGCCAACGGTAAAATTGAGTTGGAACATATTAAGAGAGCAATTATACCTTCTTTAAAAGAGGAAGAAAAGAACGGAGATATAAACTTTGATGAAAACAACATTATCCCATGGAAAGAACTTGAGCGAGATATAAAGTATAAATATTTTAAATTTGTACGCAATAATTCTTCATCCGATGCCGAAACCGCTACAAAACTAGGACTTGCACCTCCAAACTATTTTAGAATGTGTAAAGAATTAGGACTAAAATGAAATACCTTATACTTCTACTCGTTTTTGTTTCATCCATAGTTTTACCAAACGGATTCTTAAAAACAGCGGGAACAAAAATTATAGATGAATCTGGGAATGAAGTATTATTCAAAGGTATTGGTCTCGGTGGTTGGCTTGTGCCGGAAGGATATATGTTCCACATGTCCGGTTTTGCAAACTCACCAACTGAAATAAAAAACAAAATAATTGATGTTGTCGGACTCGATAACACTGAAACTATTTTTGAAGAATTCCGAAATACTTTTATTACAGAAGCAGATATTGACTCAATTGCAAATTGGGAATTTAATTCTATTCGGCTTCCAATGCATTATAATCTCTTAACCCCAGCAGATACACCATACGTCTATTCTGAAAAGGGTTTTGCCATTATTGATAGTTTAATTGTTTGGTGTAAAAAAAACAATTTATATTTAATTCTTGAATTACATGCTGCCCCCGGTGGACAAAGTGATGAGCCAATTAGTGATTATAATCCTAACTTACCGTCACTTTGGGAAAGTAGTGAAAATAAACAACGTACAATTGAACTTTGGCGTGAAATTGCTTCCAGATATAAGAATGAAACTATTGTTGCCGGTTACGATTTGCTTAACGAGCCAAAATGGGATTTAGGTTCACAAAACGCCGACCTACGAAAACTATACATTGATATTACAACGGCTATCAGAAGTGTTGATACAAATCATATTATTTTCGTTGAGGGGAATTGGTTTGCCACTGATTTTAACGGACTAACTCCGCCTTGGGATGATAACATGGTCTATTCATTCCATAAATACTGGAGTGAAGTTACTACCGGTTCAATTCAAAATTATTTATCGATTCGTAATAATTATGATGTACCATTATGGATGGGTGAATCTGGTGAAAATTCTAATTCGTGGTTTGTTGATTTTATAAAACTTCTAAACGAAAACAATATCGGATGGAGTTGGTGGACTCACAAAAAACTTGAATCAATTTCCCCCTTAACATCTTCACCTATTTCTCCTCAATTTCAACAGCTTTTAAATTACTGGAACGGTAGTGCCCAAAAGCCTTCCACAGATTTTGCAATGGTTGCATTAAGACTGCAAATTGAAAACATGAAAGTCCAAAATTGTTCTACAAAATTTGATGTTATTAATGCAATAATGAAACAACCGTATGATAATGAAACCACTCCATATTCTATTAATACAATCCCAGGAAAACTTTACGGTGTTAACTACGATATAGGTAATTTAAACTATTCCTACTACGACACTACACCGGCTAATCTTGGGAAAGGCAATTATAACAGCGGCGGAGAATACAGAAATGATGGAGTTGATATTGAAAAATGTTCCGATCAAAATACTAATGGTTATAACATAGGTTGGAT
>JAJRZB010000093.1 GCA_024275455.1 Bacteroidota bacterium
AAGCCTCGCTTGGCTATTATTCACTATAAAACCAATCTATTTAAATTAAACTTTGCTGGGTTTTATCAAATAAAAATGATTTTTTATTTTGTAATAATTATAGGATGGAATCTATACTAAAGAATAACCTCTTAAAAAATCTTCTGTGGTCATTCTTTTTCTGCCTTCGGGTTGAAGTTCTAAAATTTGAATCGCATTTGTATTTGTGCCGATAAATATTTCTGTTTTTGTTTGTTTTATTTCACCCGGTTTTAAATTTTGATTTTCATCAATTTTGGATAAATAAACTTTATAAGTCTTTCCGTTATGTTCAAAAAAAGCACAGGGATATGGAGATAACCCTCTTATCAAATTGTGTATTTTACTTACTTCTTTATCCCAATTAATTTTACATATTTCCCTTTTAATTTTCGGAGCAGGAGTTGCTAAAGATTCGTCTTGCTCTAAAAGTTCATAAGAATTGGTTTCAATTAAATTTACTGTTTTTAAAACAAGGTTCGACCCTAATTCACTCATTTTATCATGTAAAGTTCCGAGGTTATCCGAATCCTCAATGATAATTTTTTTTCTTAAAATTATACTTCCGGTATCAACTTTTTTCTTAAGAAAAAAAGTAGTTAAACCGGTTTCTTTTTCTCCGTTTATCAGTGCCCATTGAATTGGAGCAGCTCCGCGGTACTTGGGAAGCAAAGATCCGTGCAAATTAAAAGAACCTTTTGGGGGAATAGTGAAAATATTTTCCGGTAGTATTCTAAAAGCGACAACAACAAATAAATCCGGATTTAATTCTTTTAGCTCTTGCTCAAATTTCGGGTCTTTTAATTTTTCCGGAGTGAGTACTTTTATATTGTTATCAATTGCAAATTGTTTAACAGGAGTTACCGAGAGACTTCTTCCTCTTCCTCTTGGTTTATCGGGGGCAGTTACAACTGCAATAATTTCATGTTTACTTTTATGTAAAATATTTAAGGAAAGTATTGCAAATTCAGGTGTACCGAAAAAAACTATTTTCATAAAACTCACTCTATTTATCTTCTGTGATAGGATATTCACAAGGAATTTCTCTATTGATAATTTGCTGGAGTATCGGTTGGATTTTCTTTCTTTCCTCACTATCTATTCTATCAGGAATCATCTTTCCAATTAAATGGTCATATTCATGTAAAATAACTCTTGCAAATAAATCATGAGCTTCTATTTCTTCCTCTTCTTCAGCAACACTTAAATATTTTACAATAATTGATTCTGCCCTTTCAACATCAACTCTCAGTTCTGGAAGACTTAAACAGCCTTCTTCTATAATAACTTTTTCATCTGATTTTTTTATAATTTTTGGGTTAATCATTACAACCGGTTTTATATGTTCGTAACCTTCAACCGGTGAAACATCAATTACAAATATTTGTTTGTCCAACCCAACTTGGTTTCCGGCAAGACCAATTCCGTTTGCATTCCTCATTGTATTAAACATATTCCTAATAGTTAAGATAATTTCATCATCTATAGCTTTTATAGGTTTAACGGTTTTTCTTAAAATTGAATCACCATATTGTGTTATAGGTAATAATGCCATCTTCAGCCAAAATATTTTTATTGTATTGCAAAAATATGCAAGAATATTTGAAGATAAAAGAGATTAAAGCAAAAGTAGTTTTTTCTTTTTAAGTATTGTTTTAAAATCAATTAGATACCTAATTTTTACCCTTAAAAAAAATTGAATTCGCATTTAAGAAGGTTTAAATTAAGATAATTTTTTTAATTATCTTACGTTTTGATTATTTGGAAAATTCCATTTTATGACAAATCGAAATTTCTTATCATTTTCCATTCTTTTATTATTAATTACCGCTCAAATATTAATTGCTCAAAAAAAAAAGTGTAACTATTTCCGGTTTAGTAACAAATAATATTACGGGTGACGCACTAATTGGGACTAACATTCTACTTTACAAAGATAGTATTTCCGTAAAAACATCACCTTTCAGAGGTGCTTCAACAAATAGATTTGGATTTTATGCTATCCCAAATATTACAATAGGAAAATATTTTATTGTTTTTAGAAATCTCGGTTATCAATCGGTTGTTGAAGAATTGGATGTTACAATATCACACGGAGCTTTAAACCTTAATATTAGTATGAGTCCGAAAGATGTTGAGTTGGAAGAAGTTGTAATCAGTGATAAGAGAGAAAAAGAAGTTGGGCTAAGCACAATAGATGTTTCGCCTGAATTACTTAAAATGCTGCCCTCTTTTTCAGGGGAATTAGATTTATTCAGATCTTTGCAAATGTTGCCCGGTGTAAAAACTGCCAGTGAAATGTCAAATGGATTATACGTTAGAGGTGGTTCACCGGATCAGACATTAACATTAGTAGATGGAGTAATAATATATAACCCCGCACATTTAGGAAATATTGCAAGTACATTTAACTCTAATGCAATACATGATATTAGACTTATTAAAGGAGCTTATCCGGCTGAGTATGGCGGCAGATTATCCAGTGTATTAGATATAAAGTTACGAAGTGGTACAAAGTAAAGAGAAAAAGGAACTATCGGTATTGGTTCTATAATGTCTTTCGGAACAATTGAAGGACCTTTTTCTGAAAATACCACTTATATGATTTCATCCAGGGCAATGTATTATGATTTTTTTCAATCAAAATTTGACAGTAAAAGTAAAACTCCACGCTATAATTTCTTCGATTTAAATTCTAAGATAAGCTATAATTTTAAGGATAATTCTATTCTAACTTTAAGCGGAAATTATAATAGTGATCATATTTACAGTCCTCCCGTAAACGAAGATTTTAATTATGATATCGGCTGGGATAACACTACACTTAGTTTAAATTGGCTAAAAGTTACTAGCAAATCACTATTCTTAAATATTAGCGCAAGTTATATTAATTACGGAGTTAAATCTGCGTTGGAAAATATAACCGATTCCTTGGGCAACGATTATTTTTCATCTTCTGACTTAAAAGATTTTTTTCTTAAGACACATTTTGAATATGTATGGCACGAAGATCATAAATTTAAAGCTGGAATTGAAGTAGGTTTGCACAAATATACTCTTCTTAATAGAAACTTTTATGATCCTATTTTAGAAATTTCCCCTGATTACGAAGAAGATTTATTATCAACGGAAGCATCCTTTTTTCTGCAAAATGAATGGAAAATTTTACCAACGTTAAATACAAATTTCGGAATTCGAGGTACATATTTTAAAGATTCCGACTCATTTAAATTTGAGCCAAGATTATCTTTATCATATGCAATAACCGAAGATTTTTATGTTAAAAGTGCTTATGCTGTTGCAAATCAATTCCTTCATCTAATTACCAGAAACGATATCACATTACCAACGGACCTTTGGTATCCCTCAAGTAAAAATATACTCCCAAGTAATTCGCAGCAATATGTTTTTGGTATCGATTCTTACTTTTTTGACAAAACTTATCTGTTTTCAGTGGAAACATATTACAGAACGATGAAAAATATATATGAGTATAAAGAGATTTTAGATTATGACCGCTCAATTTCAATAGAAGAAAACTTTACCAAAGGTGAAGGTGAAGCTTACGGAGTTGAAATATTCTTAAATAAGAGAGCCGGAAGTTTTACCGGTTGGATTGGTTATACACTTTCTTGGAGCAGAAGACTATTTGATGAATTAAATGCAGGAAGAATATTTTTTCCAAGATATGATAGAAGGCATGATATTTCATTGGTTATCGGGTACAAATATGATGAAAAACTTTCTTTCGGTGTAACCTGGACTTATGCAACCGGTCAAGGTTATACAATGCCAAATTCTCAATATATATTTTCTCCTTTGGGCATTAACGGAGAAAGAGAAAGAAGGATTCAGTTTAACTATACGAATAGAAATGATTATAAACTCCCTGATTACCATAAACTTGATTTAAGTGCAAACTATAAATTTACTTTTAGTACTTATGCTGCAGAGGTTTTTGTAAATCTGCAAAATCTGTATAATAGAAAAAATGCTTTTGCACAATATATTTCTTATGATATTGATGAAAACACAGGCGAAAAAAACAGTACTCCAAAACTAAAACAAATAACTTTAATGCCGTTTATTCCAACTATGGGAATTTCATTAAAATTTTAAAATAATTATGAAACTTGCTAAAATCACTTATTTGTTATCTATATTACTTATTCTTTCTTCATGTGAAGAAATTGGAATTATTGAAGAAGACTTGCCCTATGTAAATCTTTATGAAGTCGACGGTCAAATTTCACCCGGTATAAAAGACCCGATAATTAATTTTACAAAAAGTATTCCCATAAACGAAAAATATGATATAAATAAAACAGCGCTAACCGATGTAAACACATACATTTGGTCAGAAGAGCAAGGAATATTTAATCTAAAGCATATTGGAAACGGAGCTTACAAACCTACCAATCTTTATATCAGAGCAAATGCAATTTACGAATTATTCGCAGATATTGAAGGAACAAGAGTTTACGCAATAACAAAAGTTCCGGCAAAACCGCAAATTTTAAGTGCTGAAATTGATCAAGGACGCATTGTGTGCAAAGTAGCAGCTAAGCAAGGTGAAGTTTATTCATGCATTTACGTTGTACTTCAAGGTGTTTCTGTCGGTAACCCGAAAATTAAGCTTAGAGAAAAAGATTTTTTCTCAGTTGAAGGTAATGTAAGCGAAAGTGTTGTTGAGATAAGGACAGGCGAAATACCGGAAGAATATTTGACCGCAAGTTTTGACACTAGAATTGCAGTTGAAGTATATGCATGGGATAAATCGTACAAAGCATATTTTGAAACAAAAGATAATAATAAACCAATAGATGATATTTTTTCACAAGGCGGAGGTTTAATAAATTGGAATGTTTACGGTGAGAATACTATTGGTTTGTTTATGGGGTACTCAACAATTTTATATGATAATATTAAAAATTAAAAATAGAATGTTTTTATGAAAAGACTTTTTCTATCAATATTATTAGGCTTTTTTTCTGTTTCTTGCTTAGAAGATAATATTCTACCGGTTACAATACCTTTTAATAATACACTGGATGTAATTAATTTTGTTGAAACTAACAGTAACTATATTAATTCAGATCAAAACCCGTCTTTAATTAATGTAGAAGATGTTTTCGGTGAATTAAACAGCAGTTTAATTTTAGATATTCGTCAACCTTCTGAATTTGCTAGTGGACATATACCCGGAGCAATTAACATTCCTCCGGTTGACATTATAACATATATTGATAATACGGATATATCGAAATATCAAAAGATAATTATAGTTAGTAAAACCGGACAAAAAGCTGCATACGTTACTTCCCTATTGAGAATTGTTGGATATAATAATATATACTCACTCAATTACGGAATGGGATATTGGAATGAAATTTTTGCAGATGTGTGGTATGAAACAAAAACAAATTCAAGATATATTGATAATTATTACTTATTAAATTGGGGAAGTAAAGAAAAGTTGAAAATAAACTATACTACTCCTAACCTAATGTTTGAAGATAATTCAAAATCGATAAAAAATAAAATTAAGGATAGAATAAAACTTTTAATTTCCTCTTACGAGAATAACTCTATAATAAGTGTTGATGAATTTGATGACAAATTTCAAACAATCCCGTATTTCTTTGGATATGGAACCAGAACTTTTATTATGTGTTATGATCATGAACTAGAACGTGGCGTTAGTCCCAAAGACCCAATATTATATAATGCTCACAATACCTACCCTCAACCTTATCCGCGTTTTAATGCTCCGGTTGAATACTATATACAGGCACGTTCAAGAACCGTACGACCTTTAGGTGCTTTTTTATATAATGGTCAGAGTCCGGAATGGGATTTTAGATCAGATGCTTTATTATTTACTTTACCTAATGATAAAGAAATTATAATTTACAGCTATAATGGACAACGGAGTGCTTATATAACTGCATACTTAAATTTACTCGGTTACGATGCAAAGTTTATACTATTTGGTGCTCACAGTATGATGAGTAAATATTTTACTAGTTGGGAAATTAATGGATTAGTATTTAAGAATAATCTAGATACTGTTTACTACGATTCTGAGTTAAGTAAATATGATTTTAAAAAAGAAAAAATCCGTAATTATTCTTATGAAGTTGGTCCATAAAAAAACCCCGACTATTGCCGGGGTAATTAACTTTCCTTACTTGCTGACCAAATTATTTGATCTCGATCATTTTTGGTTTTATTCTTTCTACTTTTGGTAAATGAACAAATAATTTTCCGTTTTCCAATTTTGCATCAATTTTTTCTTCATCAATGCTATC
>JAJRZB010000094.1 GCA_024275455.1 Bacteroidota bacterium
CTCGGTAAAGAAATTACAACATTGGTAAACGGTTATAAACAAAGCGGCAGATACAATGTTGTTTTTGATGGCAGTAACTTGGCAAGCGGTGTTTATTTTTACAAAATTTCAGTCGGTGGTTCTTCGTCAAGTTCAGGACGAGGATTTATTGATACTAAAAAATTTATTTTAATGAAATAGAACTTAGTTATTAGAAACCTAACTTCTTTACCATAGGCACAAGTAAGAAGTTGGGTTTCTTCTGTATTTATAATAAAGGGTTAAGTAGGTGAACAAAGAACAATATAATTTCATTGTTTTCGTTCCCAAAAAGTAATTACTTGATTCTAATCTTAATTAATAAAATTTAATTCATCGGTTTTGCCGGTTTTATTGTAAGCTATTCTAATAGATTTTATTAACTTAAAATTATCCTTCAATCTAAAAATATTTTCGCCAAATTTTAACTCAATTATTTTTTGATAACCGGTATTTTCTATGGTAAATATATCCAAAGTGGCTTTCTGATTTAGGGAGGACGTTATGGATAAAAATCCGGAAGAAGAGTTATGCTTATAAAGGATAGGACTCATGTTTATTAAAGAAGAGTTTTTTAAGTCTTCCAAATAAGGAACTTTAACCGAAATTTGATATGACAGATTTATAATATTCCATAATCTGCTGATTTCTCCTATTCTGTAACTATATGATAATTTGGATGGTTTTGCAAACTTCAGTTTTACTTTATTTTTGTTTGTCCCTATAAATTTTGTGGAAGTTTTAGTTCCGGTAGTATTAAATAAAGCCAATGACCTAATTCTAAAAAGATTGCTTTCTTGAATTTTATTTTCCCAACTCAGCATAACTTCATTTTTTGAAAGATATTCGTAGGTTAAATTTATTTTTTTTGAATGATTCGGATTACCAATTTCTTTCCAAGGCATATTACTTGGGAACGCTAAATCTTCAAAAAACGTAAAATCTAAATTCGCAATATTTTCATATCTGAAGAATGAAATTCCGGAAGCCCCAATCTCTCTTGAGAATTCTATCATTCTGTCTAACTGTGGCAACACATCACTCTTGTAAGCAGCTAATCCCAAAACTATATTTCTATTATGTGATTTTTTTACCCAATCATCGGCAAGAACATCAAACTTAGGATTTTTATCAAAGTCCCAGTAAATTTGCGGAGTTAAATAATCAACCAAACCTTCTTGCAGCCAAGTTTCCGTATCTTGGTACACAGATGAGTAACCTTCCCAACCGGAAGCTCCGTTTAAACTTTTTCTAATCCCAATTGGAGTTGCACCTAATTTCAAAAAGGGATTTAACGGATTTTTCTGCTCATTAAATTTCCGTAAAATTGTTGATAAGTTATTTCTTCGCCAATCATCTTTTGGAATTGTTAAACCAAGTTTATTATAGTATTTATCATCATCAAAATTATTCCCCGGATATCTGAAACAATCTAGGTGAATCCCATCAACATCATACTTACTGCTTATTTCCAAAAGAATATTTACCAAATAATCTTGTGCCTCGGGAATTGCGGGATTTATCCAGTAAGACACACCGCCGTTCTCTGAAATACTCATAACAGTATATTGAGGATATTTATTACGTATGTGCAAGGGACTTTGTAAAAATCTGTCGTCAGAGCCGGAGAAACATCTAATCATATTTACCCATGCGTGAATTTCAAGATTGTATTTTTTTCCTAATTTTATTGTATATTCCAAAGGGTCATAGTTTGGAAGAACATTCACATCCCCGGTAAAATAAGGAGAGAAAGGCTCAATCTCCGATTTATACATTACTGTCCCGTTACTTCTTACTTGAAAGTAAACAGTGTTGAAATTTTTCTTTTTTAAATTTATAAATATGTCTTCAAGACTTTGCTTTTGTTCTTCTTGGTTAAAGGTTTTGGGAGGCCAGTCCAATTGAAAATTAGTTGTAACCCAAACAGCTCTGGTTTCTCTCGGCACTTGAGACAATAGTAATTTGTGGAAACTAATTAAAATAAATAATAGGATTAAAAACTTTTTCATAACTCAGAAATGTTGAACAGCTTGATTGATTGATTGAATAACCATTTTTCTATCTGCCGGAACATCAGTTAGAATACTACCTATTTTATTAACCAAAACAAATTGTATTTCATTCTGCCGGTTCTTTTTATCACGTTTCATAATATTGTAAATGGTTGAATTGTTAACCTTGGCAATCTTTATTCTATCACTAAACAATAAAAGAAAATCTAAATATTTTATAAAATCTTTTTCAGAAATAATTTTAAGTTCTTTTGATAAATAAAGTGAACAGGTTATTCCAACAATAACAGCCTGACCATGTTTTAACTTGTGCTTCTGTTGAACTTCAAAAGCATGTGCAAAAGTATGACCGAGATTCAATAATTTTCTAATACCCGATTCTTTTTCATCTGCTTCAACAATATTTCCCTTGAATTTTATTGATTCCGAAATAACCTTTCTGATTACTGTTGCATCATTATTTAAAATTAAGTCAACATTTTTTCTGATGAAATTAAAAAACCTTTCATTCGTTAAAAATCCGTATTTAACAATTTCCCCTAAACCGCAAAGCTGTTCGTCTTTTGGTAGAGTTTTAAAAAAATCGGTATCAATAATTACCAAGCTTGGTTGATGAAACGAACCGATAATATTTTTTGTGTTAACATAATTAATCCCGGTTTTACCACCTACGGAACTATCAACACTAGACAAAAGTGTTGTAGGAATTTGAATGAATTTTATTCCGCGCATAAAAGTTGCAGCGGCAAATCCGGCAATATCACCAATAATACCGCCGCCAATTGCAATAATAATAGAATCTCTTCCGAAATTATTTTTAATTAATGCCGAGTGAATTCTTTGAAGTGTGGTATATGATTTGTTTTTTTCCGTTGAGACAACAACCAACCTTTTTACATTCAGATTGGCTTGGTTAAATGTTTGGTCAATAATTTTAGAATATAAACGGTTAACTTTATTATCAATTACAACAAGAAAATTACCTTCAAGTTTTTCTCTTTTTAGTATAGCAGGGAGTTCTTTAAAACTCTCTTTGCCTAAATAAACATTATACTCTTTACTCGGTATATTTACTTTTATTCTCTTCAATTAAAATCCTATTTATTCTTTTAGCCAATTTATCTACTGTTTTACCTATTGGTGAATTATCAACATCAAAAATAATGTTTGCCAAATTATAATATTTTTCACGTTCGTTTAACATGCCGGTAATTTTTTTTATAAAATCTTCTTTTGAGTTTTCGGCAATAACAAAATCTTTAAATAAAGGTCTATCTGTTTTTTTTTTAATTCGGGTGTAAATTATTTCCGGAGTAACGCGCAAGTAAATTAGCTTTCCGTTTTTCTTAATAAATTTTACATTGTCATCGTTTATTAAAGTTCCTCCGCCAAGTGCAATAATCACATTATCAAATTTTGAAAGCTCTCTTAACTTGGTATTTTCAATGGTTCTGAAATACTTTTCACCTTTCAATTCGAATATTTCCGTAACGGTGGAGTCTTCATCCTTTTCAACTTCTTTATCCATATCAAAAAAATTCCAGCCCAGCACATTGGCAAGAATTTTACCAAGTGTACTTTTCCCGCTTGTCATAAATCCGGTTAAATATATTCTGGATAGCATCTTTTTATAAAATTATTTAGCTCCCAATATAATTATTTGCAATTAAAAATAAAGAAAAGAGGGAAGTTGGTGTCGTTACACATCCTTAAAAGAAGAAAACATTAAAACAAATTAAAATGATAAACAGCTCCAACTCTAAAGGTTATTCCATCAATATTTATTTTAGAAGTAATGTTATCAGTTTGTACACGATACTCTCTGCCATTATAAATTGTTATTTCGGAACTATATTTACTAGTTACTCTGAATTCAGGGTCTCTGAATAAAAACTCACCTCTTACTGAAAAGTGGTCAAAAATCATATAGTCCATTCCAACGTTAACAAGAATTCCGTACCCTATTTCTGAAGAAACATTTTCAAATTTTACAGTACCGAATGTTCTCGTTCTTTTGCCAAAATATAATCCGAAACCACCGCCCATAAAAAATTTAAAATTTTCAGTAGAAAAAGGAAGATAATAATATGCCGATAATTCCAACGGGTATACTTTATAGCCGTCCTCTACAACAAATTCTTTTGATGAAAGATTTCTACCTTCTCCGTTTTTTTCAATATATTCAAAGCTAAGTCCGAATATTAACCACATACTTGCCCTATATCTTATTTCGGTTGAGTAGCTTAAAATATCTTCCAAAATAAAATTTTCATCTCTATTAAAAATGCTGGGTGCATCCGGAGTGAGACATATTTTTGAATCGGTAGTGTAACTATAGTTTACCGACAAAGAAAAGTTATTACCTTTATTTTGTGCAAAAGTTGTACCGGAAAGAAAAAGAAACAAAATGATTTTAAATTTGAAATTGTTCATAATCTATAAAAATAAATAATAGCTAAAAATTAGTAAACTGAAAAGAGAAAAATTTGGTTTAAGTTTAAGTTCATATCTCTTTAAGAGATTGGAACTTTTATAAGTAAGTTGTTTTGTAAAATAAACAGGGGAAATAAATTGTCTTGACAATTTAAGTATAAATCATTACATTCATATATAATAAGATACAATTATACAATTAAAAATACCTTTCCTCTTTTTTATGTACATATTGCAAAGTGTTTAAAATCTTTGCTTTAATAAATACATTAAACAAACAAAGGAGGTCACAATGTCTAATCAATCCCCCACGGAATGCCTGCGACACAATCAATCAATCAATCAATCAATTATCTGATTTACTCAACATTTTTCTTTTTGCTACTTCTATCTTTTACTAGTTGCCAAAAAAATGTTACCGAACCCAAGGAAGAAAAACAAATTCAACTTAAAAAAAATAATTATAATTCATTAACAACTGTGTAGAAAAAAGTACACATTGTAAAAGCAACTTTTAACAATGTTAATAAAAGAATAACAAATTGGACAGTGAAAATAAGATACAGTGATCAAGGAATGCAGTATGGTACAACATACATTAAAGCAACTATTTCAAATACTGCCGGGGATATTGTAAAAAGGTATGTTAAGGGGAAAAGAATAGACTATACCGGACCATTTGGAGAGGATATAGAAATTGATTACTCTGTGAGTTTCTATTTACCATGTATTTTTAACAGTAATGAATATTATAAATATTGGATTGATTATTATACTTCGGATGGTACATGGATTGATTCTTATTACGATGAATATCCAAATGTAGAGGCGGGAAAAGTATTTCACTTTGCAGCTTTTTTCCCTTGTTCGGAAACGGACAAAGAAAAATCATAGTAAGATTAGGGAGTAATTATGAAACAAATTTTATTTTTATCATTTATTTTAATGAGTATAATCTGTTGTAGTGATAAATCCACAAATCCTCTTCCTCAGTATAAACCAATTGAATGGACTCCGCCACCAACAAATGATGCTGGTTTTGCAATTATTACTGAATTTCCTGATAGTGTTGTTAAAAGTATAGGAAGCGGGAGTTTAAGAGTGCTTTCAGCTGCAGACGAAAGAGTTGCCTGGGTTAGTGATATTGAATTAAGTATAATAATAAGTACAGAAGATGGTGGTTCCTCTTGGAAAATAATTTCTCCTCCTATTGAAGGGAAACTCTATACAATTGAAGCAGTTGATTCATTAACACTTTGGATTGGCACCGATCATGGAGAAATATTTAAATCGGAAGACGGAGGATACAATTGGGTTTTACAACATAAATCCGGATTTATAAACTATATTGAATTTTTTGATGAAAATATTGGTATTGCAATGGGAGACCCTGTTGGCAGCTCAACTAATCCCTTGTAAATACTTCACACTTCCAACGGAGGTGAAACATGGATTAATAAAAATACGCAATTAGATTACGGTACCACTCATTATGCGGTTAGTTTTAGTAATCCGAATAATGGTTGGATAAGAACTAAGCCTAATTTCAATTTTCTGTTTCATACTAAAGATGGAGGTGTTACTTGGGATACTTTATATCCGGGAGGGAAAGAACATATATGGACCTTAGTAAGTCTAAATAGTACAACCGCAATTCTATCTTATAATTTTACACCACTTAGAACAGTTGATAATGGTATGAGTTGGCATTCACTTCCAAATCCGCCATTCTCTATTGGTTCCCCTAGTCGTTTTGCTAAAACGAAAAGTTCACCAGAAACTGTATGGGCTTTATATGGTGGTTTAGTTGGGTCTAATAATTTTGGAGAATCATGGAAACAGTTTGAGCCGAATATTGAAAATGTTAACCGGTGGGAGGATATTTCTTCACCCAAAATAAATGTTGTTTGGTTATCTGGAGAGGATTGTAAAGTTACTTACACTGTTAAGGCCGATTCTTTACTAAATAACTGAAAATAAAAAGTTAAGAATGCAAAACAAGAGTTATGAGAAAGATGCAATCTTTAGAGAGTATTTACCCGGCACTTCCTACCCAACAAAATGGCGGGCAAGCAGAAGTACCAGGCAAATAGTAATACTTATCTATAAAATTGATAGCGGTTATCTTCAATATCAGCTTTGTTAATTTTTAATACCGGCTTGTTACAAAAATATTATTCACTTTTGGCACCAATAACAATTTAAAAATATCTTGACAAACACCTTTTTTTTTTCGTACATTGATATCGCATTAAATTCAGATAGTATAATATTATTTAGCTATAAATATGATGTTATAAGTATAAATAATATTAGTGATAGTGTAATATTAAAATAGTTTGGAGGTAAAATGAAAAGAAATATTATATTAACGTTCTCAAGTTTATTTGTTTTATTAACCTTAACTTACTATGCGCAAGAAAAGAGTGATTACGTTGAGGATGAAATACTTATTAAAGTTGAAGTACCATTTAATAAAAATATAAAGAGTAACGGTTTGGTTAAAACTGAGATAGACTGGTTTAATATTTACTCAAAAAAGTATAAATGTGTTGAGTTAGAGCCAATTTTTAAAAACGAAACAGGTGAATTAGGGAAATTTTATAAAATAAAGTTTGCTGAAAAAGAAAAAATTGATAAGTTTATTGATGAAATGAATAATGAAAAAATGTAATTAACGTATGGAAAAACAGATTAGTAGAATTTTATAGTAGTGATCCTCTTTTTTATCAACAATGGGGAATTAACAAAATACATGCTCCAGAAGCTTGGAATATACATTCTGGTAATAGCGATATAATTTTAGCGGTTATTGATTCTGGGGTTGATTTAGGAGACCCAAACTCTGGTCAATTAAACCCACATCCTGATCTTGTCCAAAATCTTTGGAATGAAAACGGATTGTATGGATTTAACTTGACAGATAAAAATTTTGATATTAATGCCCCATATGATGAAGATATGCATGGCACTCATGTTACAGTAATAGCAGGAGCAATAACAAATAATTCGATTGGAATTGCCGGAGTAGCTGGGGGTGGTTATTTGGGTAATGGTGGAATAAAACTCCTTATGTTAAAAATAGGATATCCAATGTTTTCTGATTATGATCAAGCGGAAGTACATGGTGATGTAGCGAGAGTTGCAAATGCAATTACAATAGCTACTGATCAGGGGGCAAAGGTTATTAATATGAGTTTTGGATGGAGAGATGAAGGTACTTGTGGAAATTCTCCCAACTATGAACAGTCATCGGTTTTAGATGTTGCTATACAATATGCTGTAGATCATGATGTTATTTTAATTACTGCGATTGGAAATGATGGTCTGGACTTAACGGAAGATTGTCCTTCTTATTTTTATACATTGCCAGCTGCTGATCCAGATGTAATTAGTGTCGCTGGGACATATTCCTCTGACCAAAAAGCGAATATTTCAAATTATGCTACTTGGTGTGATATTAGTGCACCGGTTGGTTCAATATCAACGGTACCTATTTATTTAGATACTACAATTCCGATTGGTTATGAAGATCTTGGCGGGACATCCATGTCTGCTCCATTTGTTGCTGGTGTTGCTGCATTAATTAGATCTTTTGCGCCAAATGCTGATAGGGTGATGGTAAGAAATATATTAAAACAAACAACCGATAATATTGATACTCAAAATCCAACTTATATCGGTAAATTAGGAACCGGTAGATTAAATGCTTACAAAGCTCTATCTTTAATCCAAAATTCACCGAATAAACCCACAGGTATTAATTTGAACGATAGTAATAATCATCCCAAAATAACTTGGACTAATAACAATGAAGCAGATGTGAAAGGATATAATATACATATTAAATATGAGTTTAGAAATGGTTCAAATCCAAGATTTTGGTCTTATCAACACGAAGATCATGTCGTAACATCTAATAGTTATACTGATTATAATTGGTTTACTTCAGGTGGTGATAAGGCTTATTATTATGTTCAAGCTGTCGATATTATTGATAATTGGTCCCCAAAAAGCAATACTGTTTCTTGTTCAGGAGGTTTAGGGAAAGAAATATCAATAACTTTTAATGATAACTTACTCCCAAAAGAATATAAAATTGAAACATACCCTAATCCTTTTAATGGCGAGGCTACAATAAATATTAGTTTACCCCAAAAGGGCTATTTAACAGTAAATATATTTAATGTTCAAGGTGAATTAGTGATTCAATTAGCTGATGGCGTGTTTGAATCCGGGATACAAAAATTTGCATGGAGAGGTAGAAATTCTAATGGTATTTATCAGCCTTCAGGAGTCTATATGGTAAATGTTATAACAGATAATAAAATATTAAATAACAAGATAATCTACTTAAAATAAAGTGCAGCACTTTTTAAATAAATATGGAGTTTTAAGTTTCTTATTTGTTTTTTATTCCTTTACACTATGCCAAAATTCTGATACTCTTTGGACAAAACATTATGATAATAATGGATGGGACATATTTTATAAAGTTATCCAAACTGCAGATAGTAATTTTGTTTGTGTGGGCAATACCCACCCTTTTGATAATAAAGATAGGGATAGTGATTTTTTAGTTACAAAAACAAGTGGTTTTGGTGATGTTATTTGGAATAGATACTCAGAAACACTTGCGTTGGAAGGTTTTTCTAGTGTTATTGAAATGAAAGACCATGGAGATGATCTTCTTCTGGTTGGTGGATATGCTGGGGAACTATCTAGTGGTGGTGATAATGTTTATATCGTTAGAACTGACAATTTTGGCAATATCAGATGGGAAAAAAGATTTGATTATGATAATTTTATAGATAGTGGTAGAGATATTGTTAAAACCTATGATCATAATTATATAGTCCTTGCAGTAGGTGGTGAAGTAGTTGAAAATTGGCAAGACCTTGGTGTATCTCCGTTTAATGACAATATTTGGTTATTAAAAATAAATATTAGAGGAGACACATTATGGACGAAAAGTTTTGACCTAGGTTTTCTTTTTGACGAATCACCTAGTAAAATTATACAAACTTCCGATAGCTGCTTTGTTGTGACTGGTTCAATCCATACTCCCCTAACATCCCCGTGGGAAGACTTATTTATTGCTAAATTTGATCATAACGGAGAACTACTTTGGAATAAAATCTATGGGAGCGATGGATATGATAACGGTATGGATATAAAACGAACAAAAGATGGCGGCTTTATTATTGTTGGCAAATATGTTAAGAATTTTGAAACTGAAAATAATGCTGATATATGGCTGTTAAAAACAGATGTAAATGGCGATACACTTTGGACAAAAACATACGGCGGTTATAATTCCGAGTGGGGCAATTCTATAGAGATTACTCCTGATAATGGTTATATAATGACCGGTGTTACAGAAACTTTTGGGGCGGGTTTTTGGGATGTATGGGTTGTAAGAACAGATTCACTTGGTGATACACTGTGGACCAAAACTTTCGGGAATGTTTCTGGTGATCTGGGATATTCAATTGCTAAAACATTTGATGATGGATATATTATAGGTGGTGTTTACACTGCTTTAGACGGAGGTTCAAGAGATGGTTATTTAATTCGCTTAGCTCCGGAAAACCCGACAGACATTAAAGGACATAAAAATCAAATATCAAACGAATTTAAACTATTCCAAAACTACCCCAACCCGTTTAACCCAAGTACAACGATTAAATATACTATACCAACCCCTCCTAAGTTCTCCCCTTTGGCAAGGGGGAGGACCAAGGTGGGGTTCGTAACGCTAAAAGTTTACGATATTTTAGGCAAAGAAGTAACAAGCTTAGTAAACGAAAAAAAACAACCCGGTAATTATGAGATAAATTTTAATGCCTCATCGCTCTCAAGCGGAATGTATTTTTATGAGTTGCGAAGCGGAAATTTTAGAGAAGTAAAAAAAATGTTGTTGCTTAGGTGAGTTTTAATATGTGTCCGGCACTTGGACTTGCCCACAATTTTGTTGGGTGGGAAGTGCCGGGCACATTCTATAAAAAAAATCAGTTATCTATAAAACTGATAACGGTTGTCTTCAATATCAGCTTGGTCTTTTAATCTCTTTATCCAATCGGTAAAAACTCTGCTTTTTCTTTGTCTAAGTAAATTGTCTCTAATTGCATTTTTCTGTATTGAGAACATAGTAGAATCTATTTCTGATCTCTCCGTTACTTTTAACAAGTAATAACCTCTGTTAGCTTTAACAGGACCTGTTATTTTATTAAGTTCTGCATCTAAAGCAGCTTGGGTAAATGCATAATCTCTTCCGATACCGGGAATTGTTCCGGAAGCAGTAAAGTTAGTTGCTTTGGAAACTCTTGCCTTACTGTAAACTGTAGTAGCAATACTTAAATCGCCGCTATCACCAACTTTATCTTTAATTTCGTTAGCAATGGATTTTGCTTTACTGAATTTCTTTTCTCTAATAATTTTTCTTTTAATTATTTCTTTTACTTCTTCAAAAGGTTTTTTACCTGCCGGTTTTATTTCAGAGATTATTGCAACAACATATCCGGCGGGTACCTTGAAAACTTTACTTATATCATTTAAATCTTCATCAAAAGCAAATCTAAGAAGTGCATTATTAGCCCCTAATCCGGGTATAACTTTAGTATCCTCTTTAAATAAAGGAGTTTCTTTAATTTCATAATTCATTAATTCTGCTTCAGTTATAAAATCATTTTTTTCGGCGATATAAGCAAAATCATTTGCATTTTCATAAGCACGGTCTAAAGTGGTTGCTGAGGCTTTTATTTCGTTTACGATTTTTTCAACAACATATTTTTTATTGCTTCTGCCTGTAACTTTAATAATATGATACCCGAATCGTGTTTTAATTGGTTTTTGAATTTTACCAATTTTACCTTTAAATGAAGCCTGTTCAAATTCTTTAACCATTTGTCCCTTTGCAAACCATCCTAAGTCCCCACCATTACCTGCACTACCGTCTTCTGATTTTTCTTTTGCTACCTGTGCAAAGTCGGCACCATTCATAAGTTCTTTGTAAATTTCATTTATTTTAGATTTTGCAGCATCAAAGTCATTTCCTCCCTTAATAAGAATGTGTGAAGCTCTTACTAAAGTTTCTTTACTTTTTATAATGTCATTCAATTTATAAACAACATAACCTTCGTTTGATAAAACCGGTCCAATTATATCTCCCGGTTTACTTTTCTGGAGCAAATCACCAACATTATCCGGTAATAAACTTAAAGTAACAGTATCAACTGAAAAAGGTTTATCGGAATAAATTTCCACATAAGTTTTAAAAGTTGAAGTATCTCCTTCAAGTTTTTTTACAATTGCCTCAAGGTTATTTTTTATAGCCATTGAATCATCGTGTGTAGGCTCATTACTGAATAGTACATATTTAACTTTTCTCTGCGCATCTACTTTAAATTCATCATCATTTTTGTTGTAATAGTCTAATAGATCATCTTCTGTATAAGTAATACTGCTATCAGTAAAAGTGTTAATATCCACAAGTGCATAATCAGCACTCATTTTTACATTTTGTTCAACAAATTTTCTTTTAATTTCTTCATCACTAACAATTACAGATGCATTTAGATAACTTGCTAATTTCTGTTGTTGTAGTTGTTGTCTTACAATTTCCTCTGTTTGCAGCATCGCTTCTTTATTTTGCGGATCAAATATTGCCTGGTCGTACGCTTGTCTGTTAAAGTTACCGGTTGAGTCAATAAAATATTGAGTAATAACTTGCGGTGGGTTAGGACCTTGAATTACATCAATAATTTCCTGGTCAGTTACAACAAGTCCCAATTCTTTGATTTTATCATCAATTAACTTTTGAGAAACTAAGTTATCCCAAACTTGATCTCTAAAAGCATCCATTTGAGCTTCGGGAATTTCCCTTCCGGTTTGTTTAACCTGCTCTGATCTATATCGTTCAACCAGATTAGAAAATTCTTGATAAGTAATGTCTGTGCCATTTATTGAACCAACATTATTACTTCTTTGAGCAACTAAATCTGAAACCTTGGAATCAGATAAGACCATAAATAGAACAAAAAGTCCGCCGACTGTTATAATGAACCATGGAGCCAAGCTTCTCATTCTCGCCATCATACCCATAATTAAAATACTCCTTTTATTACGTAATTATAAAATTATTCAAACAACAAAGTTAGAAACACAGCATCTGAAATGCAATATTTTAATTAGTAGGATGAAAATAGAAATTATTAGTTTTTTTGTGCAAAAAACATCATAAATATATGCTTTTTAGTAAAAATGGCTTAAAGTATAATAAATTAACAAATCAAAATTACTTTCCATTTAAAATATAACTTTAAAAGTTCGTTTAATACATTCATTTAGAGGATGTTTTTATAATCATTTAATTAAAAATAGTTCTTATAACACAAACAAAGATAATTTTATATTTCAAAAAAGAATGATTTTTATTATTTAAAAATTTGCAAGTATAGTAACCCTTAGTTAATTTTATACTTAACGATCATTGTAAAACGCTAATTAAATTATGAGGGTAAAATGCCTTCCTTTTGGGACACATGGCTGCCGTTTTTTTATCTCTATGGTGTAGGAGGATTTTTCTTTTTTGTAGGGATGGTAATAATTAAAAAAGTGGTGCAATAAATCTAAGTATAAAACGACACCGGTATTGGTATAGAGTTTTAATCTTCGGATTTTTCTATTTTGCTGTACTCCACGCATTTTTCACAATTTTAGCACTTTATTGGTAAACATATGGAACATCAAGCACAAAATATTCATCAGACTTTTCATAGTATAGGGTCCTCTACCGATTGGGTGGTAATGGTAGTTTACTTTATTGTAATTATGCTTTTTGGAAGTTACTTTGGCAAGTATAACCGCAGCACAAAAGATTTCTTTTTTGGCGGAAGAAGATTTGCATGGTGGCTTATTGCATTTTCAATTGTGGCAACAGGTGTTGGTAGTCATAGTTTTGTAAAATATTCAGCAAAAGGTTTTGAGCATGGTTTTTCATCAACCATGACTTATATTAATGATTGGTTTTTCCTTCCTTTCTTTTTATTCGGGTGGCTGCCAATTATTGTTTATACCCGTATTCGTTCAATACCGGAATATTTTGAAAAAAGATTTAGTCCTTCGGCAAGATTTCTTGCTACTGTTTTATTACTGTTTTATATGATAGGTTATATTGGAATTGGTTTTCTTACTTTGGGTAAGGCTGTTATTCCTATGTTACCCGAGGCTTTTACAATATTTGGTATGCAATTTCAAATAACTTTAATGGGAGCAGTAATTGTAATTGCAATTATTACCGGTATTTATATTACATTTGGCGGTCAAACGGCAGTTATTTTTACTGATTTGCTCCAAGGGTTTATTCTTCTCTTTGCGGGGTTTTTACTTTTCTTTCTCGGCATTTCATATGTTGGCGGTTTCGATACCTTTTGGAATCTTCTTCCAACAGAGTGGAAGTTGCCTTTAGCGAGGTTTAATAAACCGCCAGATTTTAATTTTGTTGGTATATTTTGGCAGGATGGGGTTGCAGGATCCGTCGGGTTCCTTTTTATGAATATGGGCTTGATAATGAGATTTATGGCTACAAAAAGTGTTGATGAAGGAAGGAAAGCAGCAGCTTTTAATATTTTATTTATGCTTCCTCTTTCAGCTATTGTTGTAGGAAATGCCGGTTGGATAGGAAAAGCCTTGTCAATGCCAGAATGGCATATGTTAGCAGAGGCATCAATGTTAAAATCAGTTCCACCAAATACTTCACCGGATCAGATTTTTGTTGTAGTTGCCAATATAGTTGCATTGCCCGGTGTATTCGGATTTATTATGGCAGCACTAACTGCGGCTTTAATGTCTACTGTAGATACTTTAATCAATGCAACAGCAGCCATTTACATAAATGATATTCACAGACCGGTTAAGCTCTTTTTAGAAAAGAAAGTTATTAATTCAAGAGCAAATGATAAAAGGGAGCTTGCTGCAGCTAGATGGTCTTCAATGGTTATAACCGCTTTGGGGGTAGTGTCGGTTTTAGCATTTAAAAATTTCCCAACAGTTTACGAAGCTCACGGATATTTTCATTCAACTTTAACACCTCCTTTAGTTGTAGCCATATTTTTAGGTTTGTTTTGGAAAAAGTTTACACCTGCTGCTGTTATAACATCTTTTGTTACGGGTGTAGCTCTAATGATAATTGGATTGCACGATCCAAATGTAATTACCCCGTTTGCACACGGTATAGATATGAATCCCAGTCATCCTTATTCTTACATTAGAGCTTTATATAATTTGGTGGTTTGTTCAGCAGTTGCAGTTATTGTAACACTTGCTACAAGTAAACAAATTAGCATTGCTAATAGCCTTAAAGAGAAATCAAATGGTCAGACCATTGTTTATTCATTAATTGGTATATCTGTACTAATTTTTACAATTATTCTTTTTGGTATTTTCCCGATATGGTTACAGTTTATTTTAATAGTAATTTTAATGGCAAGTACAGCAGTTGCTTCAACATATCTTATTGATTATGACCCTGTTAAACAGATAGATGGGTTAACAGTTTGGTCGGTTACGAGAGCTAAGGAAATATTTAAAGGCAGAAAAATAAATGATGAGGAAGGTGAAAAAATAAAAGTTCATTGGAAAGTGAAAGATGGTGATGACAATGTAGTTAATTTTTCGGATAAAGATATGAAGAGGATGAAAGCAAATGTAGGCGATTTTATTTATCTCTGCGATGCAAGAAAGTACCTCGGTGGATTAAAATCAACCCACTGTGTTTACGGAGAGCCCCACAACGAAGATGGAACAGTTTACATCACTAACGAAACTTTATTAAATGGAGTTTATGAAGAAGGTAAGATCTTAACTGCCGAAAAAGAAATGTAAATAAAAACAGATTGGATGATTGACTGATTTGTTGATTGACTGATTGTTTATTCCAATCATTCATCCAATCAGTCAATCTTTTTTTATATCGTTTATGAATTCAAAAAAATATAATAACATAAAACTTGGCGTAGGAATAGCTAAAACAATTTTTACATTTGTTCTTGTTTTTCTATTTGTTGTTCTTGGCTATAGTTCTGCTTTAGTTAGTTATTTGGAATCTTATTCACAAAATCAATATATAATACTTTTACTATTTGTGCTGGTAACGGGATTATTTTTCTCGATACTTTTTTTTCCTATTAATTTTTATACTGAATTTTATCTTGAGCATAAATATAAATTGTCTAACCAAACATTTATTGCTTGGATTTGGGAAAACTTGAAAGCAGCTCTTATTGGAGGAGTTATAGGTTTACCTCTCTTACTTTTGTTTTATTATATTCTGCAAGATTATGGTAATTTATGGTGGCTGCCATTATCCATTGTATTATTTTTTGTCTCTGTGATCCTGGCTAAAATTGTCCCTATTGTTATTTTGCCATTATTTTATAAAGTTACACCAATTGAAGATGATGACTTAAAAAAGAGGATTTACAATTTAAGTAAAAATGTAAATCTTAATATTGAAAACATTTTCCAATTTAATATGAGTAAAGACACAAAAAAAGCGAATGCCGCTTTTACCGGATTGGGAAAAACAAAGAAAATTCTACTTGGGGATACTTTAACAAAAGAGTTTACCAACGATGAAATTGAAACAGTAATTGCTCATGAACTTGGTCATTACAAACATAAACATATAATTAAAAATATTATTATTTCAACAATTACCAGTTTTTTAACTTTATATTTATTATCAATTTTATACTCAATTTCTATTAGTTGGTTTGGATTTAACAGTATAACAGAAATTGCTGCATTACCAATTTTAAGTCTGTGGGGAATGGTTTTAGGATTAGTACAAACTCCGCTTACGAATATAATTTCCAGAAAATTTGAGTATGAAGCAGATGCTTATGCAATTGCCGCAACAAACAAAAAAGAAATATTTATAAATACATTAAATAAACTTACAGAACAAAATTTAAGTGATAAAAATCCTCACCCGTTTGTTGAATGGTTCTTTTATAGTCATCCTTCAACAAAACGAAGAGTGGAGTTTTTAAAAAG
>JAJRZB010000095.1 GCA_024275455.1 Bacteroidota bacterium
AAATATTATTTGGAATTTTAGGGTTAGCCATTCTACCGGGATGATTTATATGCGCAACTGCCTTTGCTCCTTTTTTATGAATTGCATTAACAAGTTTTTTATGCCCTTCTATTTGTTCATCATTATCAATACCAATTTGAGTTGGTAGTTCTCTAACATTTCTATCAATATAAAACGGTTCAATTATTATTGCACCAACATCGTTAGCACGTCTCTCCCAAAATGCAATATGACGTTCTGTTATTTCTCCGTTACCGCTGTTATACCCGGTTTTAAGCGGAGCCATTATAAAATTATTTCTTAGTTCCACATCTTTTATATTCATTTTCTAACTCCGAAAAAAAATAAAAACATTTATTTTATAAAATTAACTAATTTTGTAAAGCTTTATAGGCTAAAACATGTCATAAAGAAAAATCTTGTTGTAATTATTTTCATCATATAATTATGTGATTATTAATAACAATAAAAGGTTCATCATGAAAATTTTTATTGGGGTAGATTCTCCCACACTAAACGGAAAAATAGCTAAAAGATTTGGTCATGCCGATTATTATTTAATTTATGATTCGGATAACGAAAACTTAGATGTCAATTCAAATTCCTCTCATGACGAAAAACATACAATTCTTTTTGACGCTATCAATAAAGGAATAAAGGTCTTTATAGTCGGAAATATTGGACCTCATGCGTTTCAAATATTAAATAAAAATGGTGTTAAAATTTATCTTGCTAGAAAAATGACAGCGCAAGACGCAATTGATAAACTGATTATTGGTGAACTTGAATTACTAACAGAACCCACTGTTAAAAAGAGTATGCATCATCATTAAATTAGAGGATCAAAAAAATGAATGACGATTTACCTATAAAAATTCATCAAATTGCTTTTTTACAGGCTTATTTATACCAGATATTTTCTGATGGAAAAAGTTGTCAGAAAAGTTTTAAATACACAAAATGGTATTTAAAAGACAAATATGACGAGCCGGAAATAAATAATATAATTGATTTGTTTAAATCTGAAGGTATAAATTGTGACTGTGATTTAATCAACAAATTTGATTTAAAAAACTATACTGCAAATTACTCAGATATGCATGATTAGAATACTTGACTATAATTTATCGCATTATACTAAAACCTAAGTGATTTTCTGATTAAAATTCATCAGCTTTGATGTAATTGTGAGGAATGTTTTTTATGACAACTTGCCCAACTTTTTTGACAGGAAGCACTCTTTTGAATAGAGTTGATAATTAATAGATTGCTTCTCCCGATAAACAACATCGGGATCGCAATGACAATATTTTTATTTTCCGAAAACTAAATAGTGATTAGCATTAATCATTTGTATAACTTAAATATCTTCCAGCTCATTGCACTTATTTCAGTTGTAAATTTATTGTTTACACACTTTTTATTATCTCCAGTTACAATGTTTTGTAGTAAGCTGGTGCTATAGTTATCCGGTATTTTTAAACTAACTGTTTTTGTATTTTTACTTTTATTTAAAATAACAAGCACCCTTTCATTCATATCTGATCTTATGTAAGCATAAATATCTTTATCAGCTTTTAACGTATAAAAATCGCCATGCCGTAAAGCTGAATGATTTTTTCTGATATTAATTATTTTTTTTACTTCGGTCAGTGTTTTCATTTCATCTTTGGTTAGTTGAGATTCAAACCTCATCATTCTTCTATTGTCCGGGTCAGAAGCACCGCTCATTCCAAACTCACTTCCGTAATAAATTACCGGTAACCCAGGAATAGAGTTCATATAAACCATATAAAGAATAAGTTTTTTATAGCTTTCCGGATTATCAACCTTAGGCGGATCATTCCATCCTTTTTCAATCGCACTCCATTCTCCGGCATCCAAATCACCATCGGCAAATGCCATAAATCTGTTTTTGTCATGGCTATCCATAATATTACCCATTAAGTGGTTTACACCATAAACAGAAAAAGTTTTATGCATTTCTTTATCTAAGTTAGCAAATGAAGAATTTTCACGAATAAAAGTAGGCAACGCCACATCGTATAAATTAAAATTAAATTGTGAATTAAGCTGACCATTGTTAACATAAGAACTGATAAGTTCATAACTTCCGAAAGTTTCTCCTATTTGATAAACCGGAAGTTCTCTTTCCGGAGAAACATTACTTTTAATCTTTTCATTTAGTCTTCGCCAAAATTTATTGGGTACGTGCTTAACCGCATCGTGCCGGTACCCATCCGCACCGGTTTCCTTTAACCACCATACTGCAATGTCTGTCATTTTTTCTAATGCCTCTTCCGAACCTAAATAATCAAACTAAGGAAGATAAGGCTCAAACCAGGTTGTTAATCTAAACTCATCCCAAAATCTTAAATTTAATCTTCCGTCGGGTAATTTAAGTTTTCCAAACCAATCTCTGTGCTCATTAAAATACGGATGTTCCTTATGTACATGGTTGGAAACAAAATCCAACAAAACTTTTATTCCCTTTTTATGAGCGATTGAGACTATTTTTTTTACATCATTAATGTTTCCAAAATGTTCGTCAACAGTATTAGAACTGATTGGCCAATAACCATGGTAACCTGAATAATATCTGTGAGGAGCCGGATATTCTTTATATGCTTTATTCGGATTATCATATACAGGAGATATCCAAAGTACATTTATTCCTAATGAATCAAAATATCCTTCATTTAATTTTGTGATTACTCCTTTAAGATCACCACCCATATAATTGGCTTTTGGAGAAAGTGAATCATGCTTTACCGGATTGTTGTTGCTTTCGTCGCCATCATAAAATCGATCGATCATCAGTGAATAAATAATTCCATCATTCCAAGTAAAGGTGTTATTATTAATAGGTTTTCCGTCAGAAATCTGAATAGTTTGAATATTGGAAACTCTTCCGTTTTTCGTTACAGCAACTCTTAATGTTTGTTTTCTAATTCATCATAATTGAAATTAATGCTTATGAAATTTCCGTCGAGACTAATTTTATCCTCCGAAACTTTTTCATTGTTAATTAAAACAAAAATGTTTTTTATTGTTAATTTTACTTCTAACTCATCTTCAATATAAAATGAAAAAGTTGATTGCGGATTTTTAGAATAGTATTCATCGATGTGTAAATAAAACTTCGCCGAATCGGGATCATCAATTGTTCTCACGGAATTGTAACTTCCCATTCCGTTTGAAACTTTTACCGGATTGTTAGGATCAACAATTTCCTCTCCGTCACCAAAAAATTTATATTGATAAACTCCGGGATCAAGAGCAACAGCAATATTAAATATTCCATCGTTATCTTCATCAGTCATTGGTAAATCCGTTCTGTTCCATCCATTGAAACTGCCAAACAGTGTTAATTTTTTATACTTTTTATCGGGCTTAAAAGTAAATTCATAAATTTTTTCCTTTTTAGAAATAACCGGAATTTCATAAATATTCATATCCGCTTCAAATTCTAACAGAGTCATTCCTTCAAAAGAGGAATCGGGAGTTAAATACAATTTGTTTCCCGCCTTTTTAATTTTCACATTCTCATTTTCTATAAAATCTATGTTATACTTTTTTGCATAAAAAAGATCATTTATAACAACTGAATCTGTTTTGCCTGCAACAAGTTTAATGGGTTGGATTATATCTCTAATCTTTTTCTGAGTATTACAACCAATTAAAGAAATAATAATTGCTTGTGCTACAATAATTTTTAGTAATTTTTGCATTAATAAAAACCTAAATTTTTTATGTATTAAAACAAAGTTAATAATGCGAAATGCAAAAACAAAGTGATATAAAAATGAATGACTCAATAAATGGCAAAAAGAATTATTAAAAGTTTTATAAGTGAAAAAAGAATAACAATACCTGCAATCACAACCAAACAAATGATTGAAGTTGATAGAATTGCCGTAGAGGAAACAGGACCTAACTTATTTCAGATGATGGAAAATGCCGGAAGAAATCTTGCTTTTTCAGCGATTGATATACTCGGTACAAAATGGCAAGAAGCTAACATAGTTGTACTTGCAGGAACCGGCGGGAATGGCGGAGGCGGAATTTGTTGTGCCAGGCATCTTGCAAATAGGAATGCAGATGTAACTCTTTGCATAACCGATATAAATAAACTTGATGAAACACCGTTATTCCAAAGAAAAATTTATCAATCAACATCCGGTAAAGAAATTGAAATAAAAGATTTACATCTATTAAAACCCGATTTAATAATTGATGCAATTATCGGTTACAGTTTAAAGTCTGCTCCCAGAGGTAAAGGTTTTGAAATGATAAATTGGGCTAATCAACAAAATGCAAAAATACTTTCTCTTGATGTTCCATCGGGAGTTGATTCAACAACCGGGGAAACTTATGGTGAATTTATTAAAGCCAATCGCACCCTAACGCTTGCGCTTCCTAAAACCGGATTGTTACCTGAACTTACCGGAGAGTTATTTCTTGCTGATATTGGAATTCCGAAGAAGGTATATAATAAAATTGGAATTGAATATACAAATCCTTTCGGAAACAACTTTATTACAAAAATTAATATTTGCTAAATGAACCCAAAAACAATATTAAAAAACATATTTGGCTACGATGAATTTCGTCCGCTGCAAGAAGAAATTATTAACACAATTCTTACAAAGAAAGATTCAGTTGTAATAATGCCGACAGGCGGAGGCAAATCTCTTTGCTTTCAAATTCCCGCCTTAATTTTCGACGGATTAACAATTGTCATTTCACCCTTGATTTCATTGATGAAAGATCAAGTTCAGCAGCTTACAGAGCTTGGGATTAATGCAGTCTTTTTAAACAGTTCTCTTTCAGCCGAAGATTATAGAATAAACGAAGAACTTATTCTTAATAAAAAAGCAAAACTACTGTATGTTGCGCCCGAAACACTAACAATGAAAAAAACTCTCAATTTGCTTTCTTCGGTTAAAGTTGATTGTATAACCGTTGATGAGGCTCATTGTATTTCCGAATGGGGACATGATTTCCGACCTGAATATAGACAAATTGCCGATATTAGTTTGAACTTTAAGAATGTAGTAATAGCAGCATTTACGGCAACTGCAACACCACAAGTTCAAGATGACATTGCTAAAAACTTAAAACTTAAAAATCCTAAAAAGTTTGTAGCAAGTTTTAACCGTAAAAAGTTGTATTTGCAGATTTCACCCAAAACAGATCCACTTACACAAATAATAAGTTTTTTAGAAAAATATCCTAACCAATCGGGAATAATTTATTGTTTTTCCCGCAGACAAGTAGATGAACTTTATGAAGAATTACATTATCGTAAATTTTCAGTACGTCCTTATCATGCCGGTTTATCCGATGCTGAACGGAAGAAACATCAAGAAGAATTTATTAGAGATGATGTCCAAATCATTGTTGCAACAATTGCATTCGGTATGGGAATAAATAAACCGAATGTTCGGTTTGTTATTCATCATGATTTACCCAAAAACATTGAATCATATTATCAAGAAATAGGACGTGCAGGAAGAGACGGTTTACAATCGCATTGTCTGTTACTTTTTGGTTATGGTGATATCAGTAAGATCAATTATTTTATAGATCAAAAAGAGGAAAAAGAAAAACGAATTGCCAAAATGCACCTTGATGCTTTAATACGATATGCGGAATCCTATAACTGTAGGCGTGTTCCGTTGCTAAGTTACTTTGGTGAAAATTACACTAAGGAAAATTGCGGAATGTGTGATAATTGCAGCAAGGAAGAAAAAGACCTTGTAGATGTTACTACGGAAGCTCAGAAATTTCTTTCATGTATAAAACGAACCGGTGAAATATTCGGAGCAATGCATATTGTAGATGTTTTGCGTGGTTCAAAATCTCAAAAGGTAATTGATAAAAATCATCATCTGCTTTCTACTTATGGAATTGGGAAAGATATAAGCAAAGAGCAATGGCTTAGTTTATCTCGTCAGTTTATTCAAAGAAACATAATTGAAAAAGATTATGAATATGGCAGTATAAAAGTCACCGAACTCGGTAAAGAGGTATTAAAAGGAACCTCCAAAGTTAAAGGAAAACTAACTGCTGAAGAATTTAAGTACAAAACTCAAAAAGATATCTCATTGGATTATGATAATGAATTGTTTTTGCTTCTTAAATTTAAACGAAAAGAAATTGCAGATAAATCAAGTGTCCCGCCCTATGTAATTTTTCCGGATAAGACTTTGATGGAAATGGCAACGTACTTTCCACAAACGGAAGAAACGCTAAATAGAATTCACGGAGTTGGTACTCAAAAGCTTGTAAAATACGGACAAACATTTTTGAATGTTATTAGAAAATATGCTTTTGATAACTCTAAAGAAGAAAAGCTTCCAGTTAAAAAAATAAAAAAAGTAAAACCTCTAAAATCAAATAAACGTTTTATGGAAATTGGGAATGCCTATAAAGAATGCTTCTCCGTTGAAGAACTATCCGCTAAATTTGCAATTCAACCGAAAACAATTATTAGTCATTTAACAACTTACGTTCGCGAAGGCAATAAAATCAATACCGATTTACTAACTGACTTAATTGAAACAAATGAAGAAAAGCAGAAAGAAGTGTTTGCCGCGTTCGAAAAATTAGGTGTTAATTATCTAAGACCGGTTTTTGATGAATTAGAAGAAACTGTTTCTTATGACGATTTGCATATTTTAAGAATTTGTTATTTGAAAAAAATTATTGAATAGCTACTACAAAGATAATATCATCATTTAATAAGCTAGTTGTCATGTCGAACATGTTTTTTGTGAGATATCTTATAACTAATATTATTAGAGATATTTAAGTTGCAGAAAAGGCTAATTTTATATGACAAAAAAACTTCAGTTTTGTCTTTTTCACAACCTAAAAGTTTTGAAAAATTTAAACTTTATCCGGTATTTTACTCATCGCTCTTTCTGTAAGAGCTGTAATTGTTAAGGAAGGATTTACACCCGGATTTGCGGAAATTGCAGAGCCGTCACAGACATATATATTTTTATAACCAAAGACTTTGTGGTTTTTGTCAATTACTCCCTCTGTTTTGTCTTTTCCCATTACTGCTCCGCCTAAAATATGTGCGGTTGTCGGTATTCCCAAAAGCGTTTCCGAGAGCAATGCTACCGGTTCGCCATTAACAATTTTTGCAAATTCTTTTGTAAGTTTTCTAGCTTCTGGAATAAATGCTGTAGGAGCTTTTCCGCTTTCTAATTTTGTTTTCATCCTAAACCAGCTTTTACTAAAACTTAAGGTATTGTTTATGGTTTGCATAAAAAGTAAAATCTGAGTCTGTTTTGCCCAATCTTTAACAAAAAATAACTTTAACCATTTTATTGGATGCAAAATTAATTCAATAATAACTTTTAACAATCGTATTAGCCAGTTTTTGCCATCCAGCATTGGAAACATTTGTGTTCTCCAAAAACCGGAACCGGAAGGATATCTCACTGCTTCCAAATGACTGAACTTATCTGCATGAAAAATAGAACCGATTGCAATTCCTTTTGAAAAATCTTTTTCTGTATCTGTTGAGGTTACGCCAAGTAAACTTTCTGAATTTGTTCTGATATTACCCCCAACTTTTTCAGAAAGGTTGGGTAATGATGTATTTTTAAGTTTCAGTAATAGTGGAATTGTGCCTAAAACCCCGCCGGAAAAGACAACACCGTTACAAGTTATTTCTCCTTTTCGCTTAAATAATTTTGTTGATGATTTCCATTTTACTTTATAAGTGGTTTGAGAATTATTTTGTACCGGAATTATATTATAAACTTCTTTTTCTGTTAAAAATTCTGCTCCTTTCTTTTCTGCAAAGTACAAGTAGTTTTTGTCCAGAGTATTCTTAGCATTATAACGACAGCCAATCATACAAGCACCGCAAAAATTACAACCTGCTCGTTCGGGTCCTTCGCCATTGAAGTAAGGATCATTAACTGTTTTTTCCGGCTCTCCAAAAAAAACTGCAACATCGGTAGCTTCAAACATATCTTCTTTGCCCATTTGCTTGGAAACAAGTTTAAGGGCTTTGTCTCCATATTCAAGCAGTGGATTTTTTGTTACACCTAACATTCTCTTTGCTTCTTGGTAAAAAGGTTTTAATTCTTCATCCCAATTCGCAAGATGTGACCAAGACTTAGCTTTGAAAAATTCTTTTTTAGGAATAGGAAGTGTGTTTGCATAAACAAGTGATCCTCCGCCAAAACCAACACCGGAAAGGATGCTAACGTGACGATAAAATGTAATTTTAAAGAAACCAAAAAAACGCAGTGCAGGCAGCCATAGCCAACGTTTCAAATTCCAGTTTGAAGAAGGGAATTCTTTTGCTTCATATTTTTTCCCTTTTTCGATAACCAAAACTTTATAGCCTTTTTCACTCAGTCTTAATGCCGAGACCGAACCTCCAAAGCCGCTGCCAATAATTACATAATCATAGTGATTAGTTTGATTTTCCATTCTTAAAGATATTAAAGATCATTTAAATAATCTGTATCTGCAAAGCTTTGGAATGTGTCATTATTCATTGATTGATTCCGTTCAATAATTTCATCAGCTAATTGTTCATATGCTTTAGATGATTTTGCGTGCGGATTCACAATAATGACAGGGTCTTTTTGAAAAGAAGCTTCTTCGGCAGCAATGTTTTTAGGAATTGCTGTAGTTAACATCTCATTAGGATAAAGTCTGTATAATTCTTTTTTTGCTGAAAACGATGCTCGCGTATTTATTTCATGCATTGTAAGAAAGATGCCTTCAACATGTAAGTTTGGATTACCGTTATTTGAAATAGCCTCTATTCTTCCCATTAATTTAGGCAGAGGTACAATTGAGAACATACTTGATTTAACCGGTATTAAAACAGAATCGGCAATATTTAAAACATTTACTGTCATTCCAACCAATGTTGGAGGGCAATCTATTAGAACAAAATCATAATCTGCAACAAACGGTTTTATTTGATGTTCGAATAATTTTGTATCACTGCTAAATTCATTTAACAGCAATTCTTCTTCATAAGAAATACTTTTAAAAGGAAGAATATCAAAGTAAGGGTTTTCGGTTGTATTTATAGCCTCGTCTAAAGTTTGCGCATAACTTAACACATTAAATAAAGTGCCAATTTCCGGGTCATCTGGCAAACCAAACGCAATTGCACATTGGTTAGAGGGATCGGCATCGATTAATAATACTCTTTTTTGTTTGTTTGCTAAAGCTATTGATAAGTTAACTGCAGAAGTGGTTTTTGCAACACCCCCTTTGGGCATTGCAATTGCAATAATTTTTCCCATGGTATCCTTAATTTTTCTCGTTCAGCTAAATAAATAATCTGCAAACTTAAATAATTTATTTCATAAATTCTGTGATTAATAAACAATATCATAATTTTCTTGCAATTACTACCACATCCTTAATTGTTTCAATGGTTACATTATTTAAACCAACTGCTTCAAACAAAATTATATATATTCCCATTCCTAATGCTTGTTTCTTATCATTAAGCCCATTAAAAATAATTGTACCGCTAGAACCGCTTGAAGTATTGTTTCTTAAAGTTCTTACAAGTCTGCCTTTGCTGTCAAATATTCTAACTCTAATTTGTGCAACCGGTTTTGTGATATTATAATTGATGGCCGTAAAATCCTCAAAACCATCATCATCGGGTGAAAATGGGTTTGGAGATATATTTAATTTTGATGTTGTTGTTAGTGATTCAATATTTATGGAGTTTATTTTTCCAGGTGTCGCCCCTTCATTGTTTACTGAACTACTCCAATTTTCACTTTCGTTTCTGTTAATCCGAGAATTTATTAATTCAAGTGAAATGTTTTTAGTTTCCATGATATTTGGATTATGCCATTTTTCAGAATAGCTTAATGAATCAATAATATTTCCTTTTACATCTTTTAGATAAAGATGCTTGCCGGACTTTGGTAAATTTAAGGTGGTACTGTTTAACACATTAATATTACTATTCACCAAACTGCTATAATTTTTATAAATTTAAGAATCTGCAGCAACAATAAAATATTCATCTGGTTTTAAAAATATAGGAATTGATGAAATCATAAAATAGCTGCCTTTATCGTCTTCAACTTTCCAGCCGCCTAAATTTATTTCCCTCTCAGAATTATTAAATAGTTCAATAAATTCCGAATTGGTTTCAGCAGGGTTAAACATTATTTCGTTAAAAATAATTTCATCAAAGGTATAATCCGGAATAAGTAGTATTGAATTTGCTTTGCCGGGAGAACTACCGTTTTCACTAAGTGAGTATGTCCAATTCTTACCATCAGCAGAAGCTTAATTTAAACTTATCCTTTCAAGTGAAATATCCTCCGGAAATGAAGAAAAGTTATAATATGTGCTGTCAATAACCGCATTTCTATAATCATATAAAACTACTGCATCTCTAGTGTTACTAAGATTAGGCAAGTTTGTTTGAATTACTTTAATGTCTGTTGGAAAGTGATTGTTGCTTGTAAAATTACTAATTACAATTAATTCATCTGGAAAAATTGTTAGGTCTTCTTGTGTTATAATGTTTTTAGTTTTTAAATCTCCAACGCTCCAATTTTGCAAATTAATTACTGAATCAGTCTTGTTAATTATTTCGATCCATTCCGGTTTACCGCTGCTTGGTTTAAACATTATTTCATTTATTAGAGCTGTGTTTTTATTAAATCCGGCAATAATTTGCTTTTGGTAGTAATTGTTAACTATATCTTCATCTTTAGGATAATTAATTTTTACCGAC
>JAJRZB010000096.1 GCA_024275455.1 Bacteroidota bacterium
ACTTGATATTGTTTTAGAAGGATTATGTAACTTAGTAGATATGAATAATTTACCTGATGTTGGTGGATTATTAAATTTATTATCTCTTAGAATTGATGTTGTCGGTTCAGAAAGCGGTATCCATCCTGATGATGAATATTATTATTTTCAAAATAATTCTGAATTATATGTAAAACTAAAATTAGAAAAGATATCTCCATTTCTAGCATACTTTTCATACTCAATTGATGATTTTACACCTTTCTACTTAAATTCAAATGATAGCCCCGACTATAATGGTATTAGAAAAGTAGTGGATGACCAATATTGTACTATTTATGCTACTCATTTTTCAACAATTAACGTTGGTATTAATTCCGGAGTTACCGGTGTAAATTCATCTAACAATGTTAGTAATAATTTTGAATTACAACAAAATTATCCAAATCCATTTAATCCTTCTACCACAATTAATTTTAATTTACCAACTTCCGGTTTAACTAAATTAGTAGTATATAATTCATTGGGACAAGAAGTTGCAACATTAGTAAATGAAAATGTGCAAGCAGGTTTACATAGTGTAGATTTTAATGCATCAAATCTGCCATCAGGAATGTATTTTTATACATTAACCTCTGGTAATTTTACACAAACAAGCAAAATGATTTTAATGAAATAGTCTTCAATAACAACCTTCGAGGTTTTTATAACCTCGAAGGTTTATTTTTTTTAAAATTCCAACTTATCATTTTTCTTCATAGAAGCTTCCGCCATATCAACTTTATATTGTTCAAATTTCTTTTTATAAATATCATCACCAGTGGCTAATATTTGCACTGCTAATAAAGCAGCATTTTTTGCACCATTAATGGTGACTGTTGCTACCGGAATTCCCGGAGGCATTTGAACAATTGATAAAAGTGAATCCAAACCATCTTGAAAGCTTGATTTCATTGGTACCCCAATAACCGGTAAAATAGTTTGCCCGGCTGTAACACCCGGCAAGTGAGCTGCCATACCTGCAGCAGCAATAATTACTTTCAATCCTCTTTCTGCAGCAGTTTTTGAATAATTTGAATGTTCTTCGGGAGTTCTATGTGCGGATAAAATTTTAACTTCAAAAGGAATATCAAATTCTTTTAGAACAGAAAAAGCTTTCTCCATTACAGGTAAATCTGAATCACTACCCATAATGATTCCAACTAATGGTCTTGACATATTATTATCCTACTTTTGGTTTGATAATTTGAGATATGAAATATATAAAACGCCCCTTTTAAAAACATAAAAAAGGTCATAAAGGATTTTTTTATTGATTTCTTATGATCTGAGAAATACACCTAATAGCAAAAAACTAAAAAAAACAACTTAGACACAAGGTATAGAAAATGTACAATTTAAATTTATAGATTTACTTACGCACTAGAGACCCTGCTCCTGAGACATCCATATTTACATCTTCAGCATCTCCATAAAGTTCAATATTCCCTGCTCCACTTACATCGGCATCAACTGAATTTTTAGCATAAATCTCTGCATTTGCCGCACCACTAACATCAATTGAAACGTCTTCCACAATAAAATTCTTTGCTGATAAATCTGCTGCCCCCGAAATATCTACTTTTAACCTTTCAGCAATACCTTCTATTTCAATATTTCCGGCACCGCTTAAATCAATCCTGAAAAATTCAGTTTCAATTCCTCTTGCATAAATATCATTCATGCCAGAACACTCTATTTATTCCAGTTGCGGTACTGAAACAATAACTTCAAGGTCTTCCCTTGGTCTGATGTTCTCCTTTGAATAAATGTAGAGAGTATTTCGTTTAACCTGTGTTTTAATATACTTTAGCAGATTTTGATCGGCATTAATTTTTAGACTTAACTTTTCCCCGGCATAAATTTCAACATCAAAATTACCCGAGACATCAATTTTAGTAAAGTTTTCTATTTCCCTTTCCTCTTCCGTTAAATTCCCATCCCCTTTAATGCCACTTAATTTACAATAGACCAAAAGTGAGCTTAAAAAAACTATTAATAGTAATTTTATTTTCATAATAAATTCCTGTTTATTGTTTTGACGAATAAAAAATAAATAAGTTCAATTTTTATGTGATATTCGGTAAAATTATTATAAACAATTTCATTATATTAATAAAATTGATTAAAAATAAAATTTAGGAAACTTTTATGTCTTTTCCATCTCCATTTTTAAATGGCGTCCTCATCCTTGGCATGGATTGGATGTAGGCAAAAATTCGCCGGAAATTGTTAATGCTTATATAGAAATTACTCCTTTCGATTTTGTTAAATATGAAGTTGAAAAAGCCACAGGTTATTTAAAAGTTGACAGACCTCACAGAACTTCCTCTCAACCTCCATCTCTTTACGGTTTTATACCAAAAACTTATTGCGGTGAACGGGTACAAAAGCTTTCCCCTAATTCATTTAAGGGGGATGGAGATCCTTTAGATATTTGTATTGTTAGTGAGAGACCTATTAATAAATCGGAAATTTTACTGGATGCTAAAATTGTAGGCGGTATACAAATGGTGGATCACGGAGAAGCCGATGATAAAATTATTGCAGTTTTAGCAAATGATAATATTTGGCAATCAGCAAAAAACACCTCTGATTTGCCCGAAGTATTAATAGAACGATTGAGACATTATTTTTTAACTTATAAGTTAGTGCAAGGTGAAGAATCAAAAGTTCAAATTGATCAAGTTTATAATCGGGAGCACGCTATAAAAGTTGTTAAAGCTGCGATTTTAGATTATAAAGATGAGTATGGAGAATAATTATTTAAGAAGTTTTGGGGGAACAAATTTATTAATGGATAGCGATCTTAAAATAACCGATTATAAAAAATCAAGTGATGTTCATTTTATTACATATAAAGAGAAACAAATAATTCTTATCGGAACGGCTCATATTTCTAAACAATCTGCTGAACTTGTTGCTGAAGTTATCAAATCTGAAAAGCCTGATGTTGTGAGTGTTGAATTAGATAAACAAAGGTTTGAAGCTCTTTCAAATCAAAAAAGATGGGAAAATTTAGACTTAAAGACAATTATTAAAGAAAGGCAGCTAAGTACTTTAATTATAAATATTTTACTTTCCTCATATCAGAAAAAATTGGGTAAAAAATTAGGTGTAAATCCCGGAGTTGAATTATTAGAAGCTACAAAAGTAGCTAAAGAAAATAATATCAAAATTGAGTTATGTGACCGTGATGTTAGGGTAACACTTAAAAGAGCCTGGCGCTCAATGAGTTTTTGGCAAAAAACCAAATTTATGACAATGGGGTTAGCCAGTGTTTTTGAAAAAGAAGAAATTTCAGAAGAACAATTAGAAGAACTTAAAGATAAAGATGTTTTAACAGAGTTGATGAATGATCTTGGAAAAACAATGCCCGTATTAAAGGAAGTTCTTATTGATGAAAGAGATTCTTATCTTGCAAAAAAAATTAAACAAGCCGATGGTAAAAAAATTGTTGCAGTTGTAGGAGCAGGCCACCTTGAAGGAATTTTAAAGAAGATTCATGAAGATGAGAATATTGATTTAAATAAAATTGAAGTCATTCCAAAATCGTCATCAATCTCAAAAATTATTGGTTGGGGTATTCCAATTATTATTATTGGATCAATCTTTTATATTGGGTTAGAAAAAGGTTTTCATGAGGCAGGAAACAATATAGTTTTTTGGATTCTTGCCAATGGAATTCCAAGTGCTATAGGTGCATTAATAGCGTACGGACATCCATTTGCAATTCTTTCAGTATTTTTTGCAGCACCTCTTACAAGTTTAACTCCACTAATAGGAGCCGGATATGTCGCTGCTTTTGTACAGTCATATTATAAACCACCTGTTGTTCGGGAAATACAAACTGTAAGTGAAGATGTAAATAAGGTATCAAAATGGTGGCAAAACAGATTGCTAAGAATTTTACTCGTGTTTATACTTTCCGGTTTAGGAAGTGTTTTGGGCACTTATGTTGGAGCATACAGGATAATATCAAACTTGTTCTAGATTATTAATTGTAGGATAATGATATGAATGATTTTCTATTAAAACAACAAACAATATTTTTTAGCAGTTTATCTTGATGGAATAAAAATCAATCAATATTCATCAATCCTAAATCATTTCACTCATTAATTCTTTTCTAGGTTGAGGTATAACAACTTTATTCACCAACAATCCTTTTTCCGAAATTAGATTTGCCCCGGAATCTACAGCAGACTGCACAGCAGCAACATCCCCGGTAATTGTACAAAATGCTTTCCCGCCAAGGGCCATTGCTAATCTTATTTCAATTATTCTTACTGTGGCAGCTTTTACTGCCGCATCTGCTCCTTCAATTAAGGAGGCAACTGAGAATGATTCGATAATTCCCAAAGCTTCTAAATTCTCTACACCTGAATGTCCTGAAAGAGCAGGAAAAATATCCTGGTGAACATTTGGAATTACAAAAGTATCAATAACAGCAAAGTCTATTTGATGCGATGCATTATCAACTGCCGATTGAACTGCTGCCACATCTCCACCAACAAGAACCATATATTTACCGGAACATATCGTCCTTGAAAGTATAAGTTCAACTTCCGATGTTTTTAACATTATATCAGCTGCTTGTATACCTGCAGCAATACTTGATAACTCTATTAAACCAATTGAATTCATTTGCATTTTCAATTTCCTTTATAAAATTATTGCTACGCTGACTTTTAAGGTTTGTTGGGCTCAGCGTAAATCATAAAAATCTGTATTATCTTTTTTCTATTAAAATA
>JAJRZB010000097.1 GCA_024275455.1 Bacteroidota bacterium
CCATGAAGTTCAATAAAATTCTCGGTCATTGCATAGATGTAATCAAGTGTATAAGGTCTTTCGGGGTGACGTGCAAGTTGAACTCTTTGCCATCTCGTTAAATTTTCGTAAACATTTTTCTTTAATAAATTGACTTTATCTTCAAGAGTATCAATTTCGGTTTTGATGTCTAAATTATCTTCAAGCTTTTTCATTTATTCAATTTTTTGTTCAAGCTCGATAATCGGTTTTTCAAATTCTAATATATTTTTAGGCATTTTTTCTCCAGGTTATAAAATATTTTGCAATAGATTTACCTATAATTTCTAAATCTAACCATATATTTTGATTTTTTGCATAAAATAAATCAAGTCTGTTATTTTCTTCTTTGTCACTTACATCAACATTTTCTGTAAACCAAAATCCGGTAAGTCCAATTTTACCGATAAATAAGTTGGAATAGAATGATTTTTCTCTAGGTCCAACAAAACTTTTTTTACCGATAAAAACTGAAGGCAAAGATAATAAATTACTTTTTGAAGTTTTAGACTTAGAACTTAATTTCGAGAATACTATAACAAACGGATAAACAGTAATCAATAATAAAAACGAACCAATAAAATCAAAAAGTCTTTTAATTATTTTATGTGTAGTCATAGAAATATTATATTGAACTTTTAGCAAGGGAATATTTTCTATGTGAGTAATGTTGGATTTCCCAACCATATAATCCAATTCGCTACCGGAAAGCATAAAATTAACATTTTCATCTTGGCACTCTGCAATTGTAGAAAACATCTTATTAAATCCAATCGATTCTGAAGGAAAAATAATATTGTGAATTTTTTTATCTGAAATAATTTTCTTTAAATTTTTTATACTCCCTATAACTTTGAGATTATCAAAAGATTCTCCTATATCTTTCATATCTAAACCAATTAAACCGATAATATTATATTCACCGGTTAGATTGCTTTTAAGCTTTTTTGCAAACTCTAATGTCTTTTTATCTTCTCCTATAAGAACGGTATTCATTGGAGAATCTTCAGCACCTTTTTTTTGAATTACGAGTTTGTAAAATATTCTCCAAATTGAAAAAGATAATATTGAAAATCCATATGTTAAGAGAACGACAGCTCTACTAAAGGCATATTGTTTTAGAAAAAAGGTTAGCGAAGTTATAATAATTAAACCGAGAAACAAAGACAATGTACTTCTTAAAACAGAAAGCGTATTTCGTTTGTAAGCACCAAGTACAGAAGAAACAATAATTTGAAAAGATGCCGGAACTATATAAACCCAAGGTTTAAACATCTCCGGGAAACCGGGCCACCTGGAATTTGCGTAAAGACTTTCAGAAAATTTAATTGAGAGAAAGAACAAAATAAAATCCAGTAAAATTCCTATAAAAATTATTCTATTAAGATTAGCAAAAGCTACAAGTTTTCTCAGAACAATACCAAATTGTAAAATTGCTTCAATTAAAAACGAAGAGGAAAAATGTTTTTTAACAAAAAGATGCATAGCATTATAAAAAATTTTAGTTTCATCTATTTTGCTTCTTTTTGTACTTTCACCTTTATAGTGAATAATTTCAGTATCACTGACATAATAAACCTTCATTCCATTTTTTTGGATGCGGTAACATAAATC
>JAJRZB010000010.1 GCA_024275455.1 Bacteroidota bacterium
CTTAAGTGTATCTAAGCCATTTTTACCCGGCATGGAAATATCCATAATTACAAGATCATATTTGTTTTTATTAACCAATTCTATTACTTTAAAACCATCGGCTGCTTCATCAACAAGTGTAACCGTATCTATATCGGAAATAATATGTTTTAATCCTTCTCTAACAATTGTATGGTCATCGGCAATTAGTATTTTCATTTTTAGTCCTCACTTTTTAACGGCACTTCAATTTGTACTATTGTGCCTTTATTTGGTTTGCCTACAAAATTGATTTTCCCATTTAAATTTTTCAATCTTTCTTTCATTCCAATAATTCCAAATGATTTATGATCATTAATCTGACTGGCTGTTATTCCAATACCATTATCTTTAATTTTCATAATCAATTTATATTTTTGCTTTGTGATATTAATATCTAACTCAGTAGCTTTAGAATGTCTTGCAACATTTGTACAAGTTTCTTGAAATAATCTGAAAATTGTTACGTTTAAATTTTCTGATAATGAAATATCAGAAGGTTCCAATGTAAGAGTACATTTAATATTTGTCCGTTCTTGAAATTTACTTGCTTCCCATTCAATTGCTGCGGCTAAGCCTAAATCATCTAAAATGCCCGGCCTCAGTTCTGAAGATATTTTTTGAACGGTTCTAATTGTTTGATCGGCTAAATCTTTCATCGATTCTATTTTTTTTGTTATTGCCTTATCACTACTTGATAATAGTTTAAGCAAAATAGTTGTATCTAATTTTAAAGCTGTTAAAGATTGACCGAGATCGTCATGTATTTCAGTTGCTATTGACCGTCTTTCCTCTTCCCTAATATCTTGTAAATGTTGGGCAAGCTCACTAATTTCTTCTCTTGATTTTTTAAGGTTTTCTAATGATTGTTTTTGCAAGGTAATATCTCTTACAAAAGCGGCTATAAAAGGTTTATTCTCATATTTTGTTATTGCAATACTAACAGAAAGGTCAATTTTTTTACCATGTTTTGTAATATGTTGTGTTTCAAAGTTATCATATCCTTGTTTTAACATCCGGTTTATTCTTGAATCAATTTGCTCCTTTGGAATGGGAATTTCTAAATCTCTAATATTCATTTTTTTTAACTCTTGAGAAGAATAGCCAATTAGTTTACAGTAAGCCGGATTAGTCTCAAAAATGTTACCTTTGTCATCAGCAAGAATAAATCCGTCATTAGTTGTATTTAATATTAGCTGATTTCGTTTTAATTGCGAGTTTAATTTTTGTTCAGCTAAAACTCGATCAGTAATATCTTGAACCGTACCTATAGATCTAACCGCTTTGTTTTTATCGTAAAAAGTTTTACCAATCTCCCTCACATATTTAATAGTACCATTTTTAAGTTTAATTCTATGAGTTATGTTATAAGGAGTATGGTTCTTAATCGAATCATTATATCTATTATTCACATATTCTCTATCTTCAGGATGTATAAAATTTAAGAAACTTTCATATGTCGCTTCAAAATTATGCTTATCTAAATTGAATATTCTGTACACTTCATCCGACCAATAAAGTATATTATTTGGTATGTCAAGTTCCCAGTGACCAATTTTTGCTATTCTTTGTGCTTCTTTTAAATTAAATTCACTTTTCTCAAGTTTTTTCTTAGCCAAATCCTTTTCGGTAATATCTTCTCCCGAAAAAAGAACACCTATTATTTCTAAATTATTGTTTGTAAGAACAGTATTGTGAAAAGCTATTAACTTAGTTTTACCATGTTTAGTTAAAATAGGGTTGTCATAATATTCGATATTTTTTTGGTCACCTTTCATTGTTTCGTTAAAGAAATTTTTAATTTCAGGAATTATTTCTTTTGGCAGACAATTATCAAACCAATTTTTCCCAATAAGTTCTTCTTCAGAATATTCTAATATTTCAAACCCTTTTTTATTCATTAGAGTGATTGTTCCGTTTCTATCAAGTACACCAAGCATAACGCCTGCAATATCTAAATATTTTTGTACTTGATCTCTTTCCTTTTTAATTGCTTCTTGTGCAGTTTTTATATCGGTAATATCTAAGGCAAAAGCAATTACAACATCTTTGCCAAGGTAAGAACCTTTTTTAACACGCACTAATTTTGGGAAAATTGTGCCATCTTTCTTTTTACCCCAGAACTCGAATTGTGCAGGTTTATTATTAAATGCGTTTTTAATATAATTTGAAATTTATTCCAAATCATTTTTCCCTTCGGCAGAGAGAAACTCGGGTGTATTTCCGATAAAGGTTTCTTTAGGATAGCCATACATTTCTACAACACCTTTGTTTACATCAAGAAATTTACCATTGCTATCTTGTATGTAAATAGCATCACTTGTATTATCAAAAATATCTTGGTAGCTAACTTCAAGTTCTTTTCTTCTAATTTCAGCTTTCTTTTTTTCTGTAATGTCTAAAACACTAAAAACTAATCCTTTCGAAAGGTCGTTTTTTTCAAGCGGGGAGAGTGTAATAATAACATCTATTATTTCTCCAGATTTCTTTGCAATCCTTGCTTCACTAAATGTAACAACTTTATTTTTTAATTTGTTATATAACTCACCTATTTTATCATATTCAGAAAAAGATTCATAGAACATTTTAGAGTTTTTTCCAATCATTTCTTTTCTTGAATAGCCTAGCATTTTTAAAAGGTGATTATTCACATACTCTAATATTCTATTACGAGCAAACCCAATTCCAACCGGTGCGCCTCGCATAATACTATTAATTTTTGCTTCATTTTCTTTTATAGCCTGTTCGGCAATTATTTTATCAGTAATATCATGGTTCACACCAATTGATCCTATAATTTTTCCGTTTTCCTTAATTGCTGAAACGGAAAGATGAATATATTTTTTATTTCCCTTTTTATCATATTGGATTGTATCTCCTGACCAAAATCCTTTTTTTATCAATCCCTGTACTAAGTTTTCAAATGTGCTATTCATAATTTCAAGAGAAATAAGGTCTCTAATATTTTTCCCAATTGCTTCTTCTTTTTTCCACCCAAAAAGTTTTTCTGCACCCTTGTTCCAAAAAGTTATTTTGTTGTTTAGGTACTTGCCAATCATTTTGTCAGAGCTTGCAATAATTGCATCGTTAGCTGAATCAAGTAAATTGGCTTGGTAATAAATTTGTTGTTCGTTTCTTTTTCTTTCGGTAATGTCTCTAACAACGGCTACAATTCTATCTTCGTTTCCAATTTTTATTTTTCTTAAATTAATTTCAGTCCAGAACAATTCTCCGTTTTTCTTTTTAGCATGCCACTCAAAAAGCTGAGGTCCTTCGTTTTTTGCTTTTTGAATAAAGTTGAAAGCTTCTTCGGGAGTGTAAGGATATACGTTTGAGCTTGCTTCGTTTGCGGTTAGTTCTAATGATTCTTCATAAGTATATCCAAAAGTCTCTAACGCTTTATTATTTACATCAACAATTTGCCCGGTTTCCATATCATGTATAAAAATAGATTCTCCTACAGAATCTACTATTGATCTGAACTTTAGTTCGGAAGTTTTTATTTTATTATAGAGCTTAACGTTATTAAGGGCAATACCGGAAATATTTGCAAACGACTGCAATATTTTTAAGTCTTCTTTATTAAAAACATTTGTATGATAAAAATTATCAGCAAAAATTATGTATAAAACTTCTTCTCCGTCAAATATGGGTGTACCTAACGTAGATTTTGTAGGAAGATTGTTTTCTTCATCTTTAAATAAGGGCTCTTTAAAAGTATCATTACATATTATACCTTTTTTTCTTGTATATATTTTGCCGATTAAAGTTTCTGATTTCGGTAACCTTAAATCTTCTGCTTCTCCTTTTTCAAAACCATACCAGGAAACAATTTCAAAATCATCTTCAGATTTATTGTATTTCCAAATGGAAGCCGCTTCTGCATTGCTGAGAGCCTGAACAATATGTTTGGGAATTGAATTAATAATTTCATCAGCATTTAAGTTTTGAATCATTTTTTGTGATAAATGAAACAGTGACTCTATTTCTTGAGTGTATTTTTGTAAAAGAAAATCGTTTAGTCTGCGTTCTGTAATATCAATCAATGAAAATAATTCAATTATCCTTCCGGATTCAGCAGTAGGCTTTAATTGAATTTTCATAAAAAAATATTTTGTTTCTCCGGTAGCTATTACTGTTTCGGTTTCGGCAGAAAAACTTTTTGCCCCGTTAAAAAAAGCAATTAGCTGTTCCTTAAACGGCTCTAATGATTTGTAAGTGAATAATGATTCAAATTTGCTTTTGTATTCTTATGAGCTTTTAAGTCCGAATAATTTCAACCCCGAATTATTTATTCTAATCGGTTTTATTCTTTTAACACACTTTTTGATTTCGGAAGGATTGTCATCAAAATACTTTTTGATATTTTTGATTTTTTTTCGTTTTAATTCATCAAAAAATTCAAATAATTCTGTAACATCTTCTTCAGCAATAGTTATAGGGGCATATTCAAATAACTCTTTGTAACTTGATTCCAATATTTTTTTATCTGTAATATCTATTAAAGCTCCCACTATACCGGTTGTTTTGCCGTTTTCAACAACAGGGGATTCATGTACTTCAACTATTAGTTTTCTTCCTTTTTTTGTAATTAATTCTAATTCATAAGGCCCTTGTGCTATTCCTGTATCAATAGCTCTTTGTGTTTTATCAAAGCCTATTTTATTGATGGGATTATCTGTTAAAAAGTTGGTCCAAATTGTCTTAGCCTCTTCCGGTTCACAATCCAAAAAATGTTTTGCCTGCGGACTAACATATGTTAATTTATGTTCCGGAGTGTGCGAGTAAAACATATTGCTGCTGTGTTCAATAATATTTCTGAATTTTTTCTCACTCTCCTTCAGTTTTTGTTCGGCAATAACTTGTTTTGTTATATCGTTTGAGATACTTATAATGCCTTCACCAATATTGGGTAGTAATATTTTGGTTTCATATAGTTCATTATAAATTTCTGTTCCATCATTTCTAAGACTTTTTACAACATGTTTTAATTTACTGCCGGTAAGAATTTTTCGGATGTTATCTTTTATGTTACTATGAGATTCAGGATGTGCAAGTTCACGAATATTTTTTCCGATTAGTTCATTTTTTTTATATCAGAATGTTTTGTGAATTACCGGGTTTGCATCAATAATGGTTCCTTGAGCATCTTCCAAAATTATTCCGGAAGGTGATAGCTCAAATAAAGTTTTATATCGTTCTTTATTCTCTTTTATTTCTTTTTCTTTTTGCTTCCTTTCCGTAATATCTCTGATAACGCTTTGGTAAATACCGTTACTAAGTTTTTTTGATTTCATTTCAACAGGTATTAATGAACCATCCTTTTTTATAATTTCTCTTTCTTTTATGATAGCTTGGTTGTTATCGAGATGGCTATATTTTAAGGGAGAATTTTTGAATGTCTGTTCTGAAAAAAGATCAGACATATTTAATTTGAGAAGTTCTTTTTTTGTATAACCGGTTAAATGTTCGGCTGATTTATTAACGATTATAAAATCGCCTTTTTTATCGCCAATAAAAATTGCATCAACCGCATCATCAAATATTGATTTGTACAGTTCTAATTGATTATTCATTAGCTACCTAACTAAAAGTTTTAAAGAGGAATAAGAGAAGTTCTATATACTAAGAAAAAATATTCTTAAGTGATATTTAGATTTTACGATTGAATGATTTGTTTATTAATACTGCACCTATCCTAATCATTCAATCTTTTTTACTTGTTAAAGATTTTTTTAGTTCTAAAAATTCTCCTAACTTTTCCAAAACATTCCATGAGTAAATTCCGGCATTTTCACCGTCTTTCCATGCAATATTAATTGCGTAATTACCAACCATTTGTATATCAGCTATTTCGTATTTTCCAGGTTTATCAGGTCCCTTTGGTGGAGGTGCAAAATGTTTCCATAAAATAGTTTCGCCTTTATTTCCGGCATCAGGAGATTCATCTCTCAATAAAGTTAGGGGATATTCAATTATCTTTCCATTATCCCATTCAATAGTAAGGGTTTCTTGTTTATTAAGTTTTATTTTTTTTGGTTTTGCCATAGAGAAAAGTATCTGAAGTTATAAAGTATTAAGTGCCTAAAACTTTTATTGTATTTTAGGCACTTTTGATTTTAATGTTTATAAATCTAATTATTACCACCAAGAATTAGGGGTAATCCGTCTTTACCTGAACCAATAATTACAATTTTTGCATTTTGAGAATTAGCTAATTTTTCGGTTGCTTCAATACCTTTCCATTTTAATAAGTTAGCGTTTATACCATCAGAAACAATCTGTTGAAAGTCTGAAATACCTTTAGCTTCTATTCTTTTTCGTTCAGCTTCTTGTTTTTCTTTTTGAAGCACAAAAGACATTCTTTGACTTTCCTGTTCTGCTTGTAATTTTTCTTCAATAGATTGACTTAATCTTGGTGGTAAAACAATCTGTCTTAAAGGAGCATCTTCTATAGTAATTCCACGTTTACCAACATTTTTCTGTAGTTCGGTTATTATTTCATTCGCAAGTTGTTCTCTCGCACCTGTATAAAGGGCTTTAGCTTCAAATTTGGATGTAACACCTCGCACTACTGATCTAAACTGAGGAATTAGAATTACATTTAAATAATCACCTGCCTCTACAGATTTATAAATATCATTTGCCATAGAAGGATCAACCCTATAAAGTAAACTGATTTCCAATTGAACAGGCAAACCTTCTTTGGAAGGTACTGTCATATTTTCTTTAATTTCTTGTGTCTTAAAACTGTATTTTACTACTTTGGCAACTGGGTTTACAAGGTTAACACCAGGTTTTAAAGTATTATCGCTTACCATACCGAGAAAATCAACAACTCCAACAGTTCCTGCGGGTATAACTGTAAAAACTTGAACGACTGAAAAAATAGCCGCTCCAATTGAGATTAGTAAAGTCATAGTTGCTTCTTGTGCTCTTCCGGTTTTCTTTACATTTAAGTAGATTAAAAAAAACACAACTGCTGCTATAATTCCAAATATAAAAAACATATTTCCTCCGTGGGTTATAAAAATTTATTTTATTACTGATTTTATTAACTTAACTGATTTTACTTTTGTTTTCGAAAAACTTAAAGATTGTTCTATCATTGTTTTTGCATCATCAATTTTACTTTTATTGTTTGTAAATAATTCAGCAATAATCTGACCTTTTTTAATTTTATCCCCAATTTTTGGGTGAAAAATAATTCCGGCAGTTGGATCAATTTTATCTTCTTTTGTTCTTCTTCCGGCACCTAATTCTAAAGAAGCCATTCCGATTTGATAATTATTAACTTTCTCTAAGTAGCCGGATTTGCTTGCGGTTATTACTTCTTTGAATTTTGCCTTAGGGTACTTGTTAAGATTTTTTATAAAACTAACATTACCATTTTGAAGTCTAACTATTTCTAAAAATTTATCAAAAGCTTTTCCGTTTTTCACCAATTCTTTAGAAATTTCAATTCCCTCGTTTATGCTACCGGCTTTTTTGCCGAGAAAAATCATTGCTCCGGATAAGTTGAAAGTAACTTCATTTAAGTCTGGTACATTAGCACCCTGTAGAATTTTAACGGACTCATAAACTTCCAACCAATTACCAATATAATTTCCCAAGGGCTGATTCATATCTGTTATAAAAGCGATCACATCTTTTTTAAACGACTTTGCTGTATTGATGAGTGAATTGGCAAGAGCTTTGGCATCTTTAGTTGTTTTCATAAAAGCCCCGCTGCCGGTTTTAACATCTAAAACCAATCCGTCAATTCCTTCAGCAAGTTTTTTACTCATTATGCTTCCGGTTATTAATGGAATTGATTCAACTGTAGCTGTAACATCTCTAAGAGAGTAAATCAATTTATCAGCCGGAGCAACATCTTTAGTTTGTCCAATTAAAACCGCTCTGCATTTTTTTATAACATTTTTATATTGTGTTAAATTTAAATTGGTGCGGAAACCGGGAATAGTTTCTAATTTATCTAAAGTGCCACCGCTGTGACCCAAACCTCTTCCGGAAATCATTGGTACATTAACACCTGCTGCTGCAACAATGGGAGCAAGGATTAATGAGGTTTTATCACCAACTCCCCCTGTTGAATGTTTATCAACTTTTTTCCCCGGTATTTCGGAAAGATCAATAATCTTGCCACTATAAAGCATTGCTTTAGTTAAATAAGAAGTTTCTTTTTTTGTAAACCCGTTTAAAAAACCGGCCATAAGAAATGCAGAAAATTGATAATCCGGAATATTTTTAGATGTGTAAGAATTAATTAAAAAATTAATTTACTGTTCTGTTAACGAAAATCCATCTCGTTTTTTCTTAATAATTGATACTGTATTCATATTCTTCTTTTAGGATAATAACGAAAGTAAAATATATATAAATTGTAGCTTAAAAATAAGACATAGTTATATTGAATTTATTATGCAATTTAGATATTATGAAGTAATAAATCTATTTGAATTAATAAATATTGAGGAGATTATGTTTGATAACAATTATGAATTCACTTGTGTTGATCGTTTTTTAAATTATGTTAAATACGATACACAATCAGATGAAGAATCCACAACTTTTCCAAGTGATCCGAAGCAATTAGAATTATCGAAAGATTTGGTTATTGAGTTAAAAGAGATAGGTTTGGAAGATGCACATATGGATGAGAACGGTTATGTTTTAGCAACACTTCCGGGCAATACAGATAAAGATGTTCCTGTAATCGGGTTTATTTCTCATGTTGATACTTCTCCGGCAGTTAGCGGTAAAGATGTTAAACCGCAAATATTAAAAAATTATCAAGGTGGTGATATTACCTTGTTAAACGGTAAGGTTATTGATGCTGATAATAATCCCGAGTTAAAGGACATGATTGGATTTGATATTATAACAACAGATGGAACAACATTATTGGGTGCAGATGACAAAGCCGGCATTGATGAAATAATGGATGCTATGAATTATTTAGTTAAACACCCGGATGTAAAGCACGGAACAATTAAAATTTGTTTTACACCGGATGAAGAAGTTGGCAGAGGAGCGGAAAAATTTGATGTAGAAAAATTTGGTGCAAAGTATGCTTATACAATTGATGGTGGAACAAGAGGAGAGATTGAAACTGAGACCTTTAGTGCCGATGCAGTTAATATTACATTTATCGGTAAGAATGTTCACCCGGGTTATGCAAAGGGCAAAATGATTAACTCGTTAAAGTTAGCTTCTTACTTTATGGAACTTCTCCCTAAAGACAGATTATCCCCCGAAACTACAGAGGGAAGGGAAGGATATGTTCATTGTACATCAATAAATGGAAATGAAGAAAAAACTATTCTAAAATTTATTATCAGAGATTTTATAGATGAAAAATTAGTAGAATTTTAAAATTTCTTAAAAGAACTTGTTGATAAAACTGTATCAGCTTTCCCAGGTTCTTCTTCGGAGTTTGAGGTTATAGAACAATATAGGAATATGAAAAATATTTTAAATCAGCATCCGGAAATTGAAGAAAATGCTTTGGAAGCTTTAAAGAGACTGGATATTACACCAATACAACACCCGATAAGAGGAGGCACAGACGGCTCTAGATTAAGTTTTATGGGGTTACCAACTCCAAATCTTTTTGCCGGAGGTCATAATTTTCATGCAATAACCGAGTATGTTGCTATACAAGACATGGAAATGGCAACAAAAACAATTGTTGAACTTTGTCAAATTTGGGAAGAAAAAGCTTAATATTTTAATTTAAGAACTTTTTTATCCTTTTACTGAAATAGTAGAATAAATAGAATAAAAAAACCCAACTTTTTAGAATAAGTTGGGTTTTTAACTAAAAGTCTTCTTTATCTTAAGAATAA